>JAKAZF010000057.1 GCA_021826605.1 Planctomycetota bacterium
TCAGATATGCCGGTAAATTTGAGCGGCGATTTCCAAGTCTGATCATCCGCGAGCGCAAAGTGCACAGCATGATTGCATATCCTTTATCCGGTGGCTTTTCCAAGCGGGTGCTCATGCCGATGAAGGCCGTGCCGGCCGTGCGGGTATTGGAAAACATGCTTTCGCCACTGGCTCCGTGGCTGGCGTTTCGTATGCTCGTGGCGCTGGAGAAGGCACCATGAACACGCGGAGTTGCCACGCGACACAAAGCCGGAATGGCAATATAATCCATCAGGCGTTTTGTTTTGGAGCCATTTGTGATTATTGACAGTACGGTTGAACCGGTTCTTCCTGTTTTACGGGCGGTTGGAAAAATTCCCAGTGGTTTGTTTATTGTTACCACGGGAACGGGGCCGAACCAATCGGCCATGCTTGTGTCATTCGTGCAGCAATTGAGTTTTGATCCGTTGTGCATTGGCGTGGCGATTCATAAAGATCGCGAGATCGGCGATATTATTGAAAAATCCGGCTTTTTTACGCTCAATATTTGTGCTGCGGGAGATAAGGATCTGTTGCGTAAATATGCCCGCCACGCGTTGACCGGTGATGTGGCAACCGCGGATGTCCGGCATCGGAAATTGCCACAGGGCGGCATTGTCTTGCTGGAAGCCTGTGCCTTTGTGCACTGCTGCTTCAGCCACCGTCTGAGCTATCATGCGGATCATGAATTATTCATCGGCATCGCCCAGGAAGGTGATCTTTCAGAAAATGCCGCCGCCAAACCGATGGTCCACACCCGGCATGACGGTTCCAAGTACTAAACGCGGTGCCAAGTCAGCAAAACCGGACACCGGCGGCGTCGCCCGAACTTGGCATATGCAGGATGCGGACTTCGTCGCGCCCGCCATTGGTGAAAAAGTTCATTATGCAAAACCTGCGGGGTTGAAACTGTCGGGTTCGCATTTCCGCAGAAGCTGCCGATGGAATCTTGGGCTATGGACTGCTGCGTGCTGGTTCGACTGGCCGCACTGCAACACCGATCCGCCGATAAACCCCATGTGGAACAACTTCCAGCAGTCGCCGGCGGTTTATGATTGTCGCGTAAGGCACAAAGTGTTTATAATCCGGATCAGACGTATGACATAAAAGCTTAAATAAGGTGCGGATCTTTATGGAAGAAGTTGGAGCCTTTGATCTTCACGCGGCGTTTTTGCGCCGTGCCCAGCGCGACATTAAATCGTTTCTGGAAGCGTTTGCAACCCGGCTCGAACAATCCCTGCCGGGGCAGGTGGAAGTACACCGGAAAAAGGATTCGCTGTTTGCAAAAACGCAGCATGTCGTGGGAATTACCATTCATCTGGGGGCCAGTCGGTTTGTGCTTGACAATTCCGGCAGCGTTTTGCACTTGAGCCGATGCAACGAGGTACGCGGTATTGTGTTGAAGAATGAGGAATTGCAATTGCCGGACTGGCTCAGCAGTCTGAATAAAGAACTGGGAACCATGTCCGCCAATATGGCTGGAGCGCAGGGACTATTGCACGAATTTTTGATGAATTAGCCCTTGGGGCTTGTCAGCCGCGCCGGTTGTCGGTATAAGGCGGCAAGAACGTTTCCTGCATGGGCTTGAAACAGACCGGAACACCATCGCGGCTCCTGAGAAAAAGGGATGGGCTATGTCGCTGCTTGGACGAATGTTGGGACAGAATCAGGACCCGGATCGGCAGCGGCATCAGGCTGAGCAAATCGCTCGCAATCAGGCGTGGGACACGGCATTAACCAATCAGACTTTACCGGATTTTGTTAAACAGCGCCTGACCGATACAAAGGCCGGACGCTTGCCATGGGTTTCCACCGGATCGGTCGGGGCGCTGGTGGCGCAAAGATCGCATGGCATACACCCCCTGGGGATGGTATCGGGCAATTGCTGGTATCACTACGGTTATTCCTGGACGCGCGGGCATTATGACGGCTGGCACACGGCCATCGACCGTATGCAGTATGAGGCGATGTTGATGGGGGCCAACGCGGTTGTGGATGTCAAGTTGAGCGCCACGCGCATGGAAGGCACCGGTGAAGACCAGATGGATTATGCGGTGCTGGGAACCGCTGTGCGCATTGCCGGACTCGCCACACCCCGCGTGCCGGTAATAGCCACCGTTTCAGCATTGGAGTTTGCCCGGCTGATGGAATCGGGGATTCTTCCGGTCGGTTTGGCAATTGGCGCGCACTACAATTGGCACTATTCGTATAGAAATGCCGGCGGACAGGGCTTATGGTGGAATCAGGAATTGCGTGAGCTGTCGGATTTTATGACCGATGTTCGCCGGGCTGCTTTAAGCCAACTGGCAACGGATGCCGCGCGGATCGGAACCGGTGTTCTGGCGCGTGTGCAATTCTCAGAATTGCTGCGTGGCGAACCGGCCGAAGGTGATACGCGGCAGCGCTTTCTTGGCCGGCACATTGCCTTTGGAACGGCGGTGCTCCATGAGCCACGGCGGCACATTCCGCTTCGATTAAAACCAGTGTTCAGCGTCAGCGACGGAAAAATGACCCCGGTTATGCCGACAGAAAAGGAGATTATCTAAATGGCGGAAGATACAGGCTCTCAGACAAATCCGGCTTTGGCCGGCTTGCCCAAACATGCACTTGAGCGGCTGCAAGGCCTGCGCGAATCGGGGCAAAGCGGCGGAATATTTACCTCCGATTTATCCGTCAATGAATTTTTGATGGTGCGTGAAGCGGGCTTTGAACCGCTGGGGCTGGTGGTAGGCTCATGTATTTATCACGTGGGCATTCAATATGGTTCCTGGGGACAAAATCAGGAATTAAATGTTATTTCCCAGGCCATGTATCAAGCCCGTGAGTTGGCCATGGCCCGCATGGAGCAGGAGGCTTTAACGCTTATGGCCGATGGCGTGGTGGGTGTCCGCCTTGAAGTCAAACGATTGGGGTGGGATAGCGATATCCTGGAATTCATGGCGATCGGCACGGCCATTGCCCATAGCGCGGGCCATCCCGGGTTCAAAGGGCCGAAAGGCATGCCGTTTACATCCGATCTTTCCGGGCAGGATTTCTGGATGCTCCTGCGGGCGGGCCATCGGCCTTTGTCCATGGTCATGGGGTCGTGTGTGTACCATGTCGCGCACCAGGGAGTGTTTAAAGCGATGGGCAATATCGGGCGGAATGTGGAAATTACGCAATTTACCCAGGCCATGTATGACGCCCGTGAACTGGCTATGGAACGCATGCAGAATGAAGCCAAAGAATCCGGAGCCGACGGCGTCGTTGGCGTGCAGTTGCATGAAGGATCGCATAACTGGCAGCCGCATGTCATTGAATTTTTCGCGGTAGGCACGGCCGTTAAGCCCATAGAAGATAAGGCCCTGATTCCCGAACCGGCTTCGCCGCAGATTGTCATACCCGTCAACGATTAAGTATGATGACATAAACCGATAATAATGACAGGAGTTTTGTGATGAGTAACATGTTTCGCCGGGCCGCGGAAATTATCGAGGCCAAGGTCAATAAATTTTTGAATAATGCTGAAAATCCTGATGAGACATTGGATTTATCCTATGAGAAAATGCTAAGTGCCTTGCAGGAAACCAAGCGCCACCTCGCGGATGTGGTAACCGAACAGAAAACGCTGGAGCGGCAGATGCTGGCCGCACAAACGGACTCTCACCGCGCGGAAAATGATGCGCGTATGGCACTGCAGGCCGGGCGGGAAGATCTTGCCAAAGCGGCGCTTACGGAAAAGCAGGCCGCCGATCAGAAAGCCGCTTCGCTTAAAGATGCCAGTGAACATGTCGCGGCGCAGTCACAGAAACTTATCACTTATGAAAAGCAGTTGGAAGACCGTATTGACCAATTCCGCACGCAAAAAGAAGTGATGAAGAGCCAGTATGATGCTGCAAAAGCCCAGGTAACGGTCAGCGAAAGTCTTGCCGGTATTGGCAATCAGCTTGGTAATGTGGGTGAAGCGTTGCAACGGGCCAAGGATAAAACCAGTCAAATGCAGTCCCGGGCCGATGCGATGGAATCCTTGACCGATGCCGGTGTTTTAGATGACGGTGTGGATGGTCGCACCAAAACCGAACGTGATCTTGATGCCCTGCGCGCCAGTTCCGGTGTGGATGCCGACCTCGCCCGCCTGAAAAGTGAGATCGGTCAAAGCAAACAACTGCCCTCAGGTTAAGTTCGTCGGGCCGGCAAAAAGATGGCCGGCCCGGTACTGTTTTGAAAAAAAAAGCCCTGTGCGGGTGTCCCGCACAGGGCTTTCATTTTGATTTCCATTGAACGTATGAAATTCTGTTCCCCATTGTCTGCCGGGGCAACTGTACACAGTGATGCAAGCCAATGCGGCCTGCGGGATATTGCCCGCCGTTGGATTGAGAGCTTTTCTAATCCGACGCAGCTTTTGCCCCATGCCCGTTGCGGTTTCAACGGGATATTTTTTTGCGGGGGGCCAGGAACAAACACGCGCCACCGAGCACAATCAGGGCCAGTGTTGTTGGTTCCGGAACAGCCGACGGATCATTGATGAATCCGATGCCGGCGGGCCCACCGAGTCCCGTGACAATGGGAGTTAAGACCCCGGTGCTGAAGTTCAGCATATCCAGGCTGTGATTGGTCTTGTCAGAGGAATAAGCCTGATTCAAGGTAAAGCCGTTGTTGGCGGTCAACGCATAAACCACGTTGTTTTTCACATCGGAAAATAACAGCGTGCCTTTGGTGGCCGTGGCAAAACCGGTGTCATCGGTATTGATCGGATTACCACTGGCATTGGTTAAATTCAGCAGCGAAATGCTCTGATTTGAGCCCGGATTGGTGACTTCCGTCAGCTGCGCGCCGCTTTCATTGGACAATAACAAACTGCCGTTCGGCGTAAGATTCAGAGAATCTGGATCGAACACATTCATCTGAACCGTTTTTCCGGTAACGGCATTGGTTGCCATATCATTACCCCAGACCACGCCCATTGCCGTGGCTGTGGCCGGATACGAATTGGGATTTGCATTGACCTGATAGATCACCGGGTGACTGTTGACCTGCCCGGGGCCGTCGCCGCCATTGTCTGGATTTGAACCCGAGGCGTAAAGATTACCGTTGACAAATTGCAGGCCGTCAAAGCCGCCGCCGTGAACGGACGGATTCGGATAGCCATAACGCATTTGTGATCCCGTCGCGGTGTTGATGACCGTCAGCGCCGAATTGCCATCTTCATTTTCATCGGTATACAACATGCCATTGCCGCCCATGGCCATGCCTTCAATATGTCCGGTGACATTAAAATGATTCACCAGTTGCCCCGATAGCGTGTACTGTGCCACAACACTTTGCCCGCCATCGCTGCCATCGGACATGACATTGTTGCCCCATCCGATAAATACGCTGTTGCCCGCAACGGTAATATCATCCGGTGCGCTGACAGCCTGCGATGCGCCGGGAATAATTCCCTGATTCAATCCCGTCACCGTAAAGGGGGAGGCGAATGTGGTCAGTGAATATCCGGCGGCAACCACGGGGCTGGCGCTGGTGTGGGCGACTCCCGCAGCCAATGTGGCCACAGCCATAGCTGCATACAATTGTACGTTGATACGACGCATGATGTGTTCCTCCTGAAAAAAGAAAATTTGGATCAATGCAACATCGCTTGATCTCTGGTTGCAAGATTATCGGAATCGTATTTGCGTAATATTAGGGAAAACGAAATCTTGCGCGTGGCTCGCGGCGGTTGCTTTTTATTCGAAAAGTTTTGATGATAATAATTGGAAGTGAGGCCTTTTTGGAGGTGCCAACCGTGGAAAAGACAATCATTGATGAATATGTGCGGCAGGCGTCGGTACTGCCTGCCGCCATTAAAGCTTTAACTCCATCGGAGCTTAATGCGCACCCGGTACCCAACACCTGGAGCATCCGACAGATTGTCATGCACCTTATGGACAGCGATCTTATTGCCTCAGACCGGATGAAGCGTATTATCGCGGAAGACAATCCAACGCTCATCGGATTCGATGAAAGTGCCTTTGCCGCCCGGCTTTTTTACGACCAGCTTGATGCGGTTATGGCCGCGGATGTATTTGCCAAAAATCGCCTGCTTACCGGCGATATTCTCTATCGTCTGCCCGTTGAGGCGTTCTCCCGCGCCGGAACGCATAATCAGAGGGGCCGCGTGACTTTGGGTGATCTGGTGAAAATGTATGTGCAGCATCTGGATCACCATATGAAGTTTCTTAAGCACAAACGCCAGTTGCTCGGCAAACCGATATGACCACCCGGCCTCGGGTTAAAGCGGCGCGTCAACATTGCTGCAGACCTGCACAATGAAACGCTCCATATTGCGCTGCGGATCACCCAGGCTGGTTTTGGCGGCCATATCAGCGGCCAGCAGAGCGGCGCTGATACGGTGACAACCCTCGATTCCCCATCGCCGCGCGGAATTCATGACCGCACTGGCTCGCGGTGCCGGCCAGAGCTTAAGTTCCTTGATAATCTGGTTGTCGCTTAGCCGCCGATCCAGCATCTCCCGGGCCTTGAGGACCTGACTTAGCCAGAAAAATATTGCGCCCACCAGCGTAAAGCCGATCCGGGTATCCATCTGCCATAACTCGGTATGCCGGCTCAGAGCGTCTGTGGCGTTGCCCGCGGCCAGCGCATCAATCAAACTCCACACCACCTGTTCATGCTGGAATCCAACGAGTTCATCGACCATCTGCGTGGTAATGACCGGCTGCTTATCGGAATACAGTGCCAGCTTGGCCAATTCGCTCTCCAGCCGCCCCAGATCCGTACCTACCAGTTCCGCCAGACGAAGAGCCGCCTGCGGATCAATCGTTTTGTTCAATTCCGTTCTCGCCCGCTGCGTAAGCCAGCGGGGAATATCGTCTTCCTTCATGGCCTGGCAGGCGATTACCGCGCCCTGCTTATCCAGAAATTTGTGCAGGCGCGTGGTTTTCAACCAGTTGTCGCAAATCAGCACCAAGGTGGTATTGTCGCTGGGAGCTTCGGCATAGCGCAAAATGAGATCCCGCGCTGATGTTCCATCGGAGCTTGCCGGCGTATCGGTTGAATCTTCGTCTGCATCATCCGTTAATTCCGGATTATTGCCGCCGCGTGCTTTCAACAGCATATCCGCCGGCTCAAGTACCACGAGTTTGCGGCTGGAAAACATGCCGAACGTGCGGCATTCATCCAGCAGGGCGGTGACCGAAACATTGGGTTCCATGCGAATATAACCCGCATCCATGGAAGCGCTGTCCAGAGCTGCCCGCCGGATGCGGCCCAGCCATTCCCGGCGTAAAAACGCCTCGGTTCCGGCCAATACCATCACCGGGTGGATTTGAATATTCGATTCGGTCTGCCTTCCAGCCATGCCGCTATGTTAATTGCGTGCCGCGTATATTGCCAATGTCATTGCCGCTTAACACAACGCAATCCGACAATTGCGGGAATCCTACGCCTGATTTATGCTTACCTCAGAGAACATGGAAAATGAGACGGCCAAATTTATTGCGGCAATTAACGGGCATGATTGACGCACAGGAGACAGAGATTGCAGATAAGCCAGGAGCAAATTGAGCCGGTACTGAAGCTGTACAATGCGGGTTTATACCTGCAGGCTTATCAGGAATCGCTGAAGATTTCCCCATTGCAGCAGTGGCGTTCCGCGGCGGGCCGGATCATGGCGGGGCGTTTGGCCGGCAATCTCGGCAGTTCGCGGTTGGGAACCGTGCTGCACTATCTGGCTTATCGTGAAAACCCGACCGCGCCTGAAGCATGGTATTACTATGGGCATGTATTATTGAGTCAGCACGGCCCGCTGGACGCATGGCAATTTCTCCGCGGGCATGTCATGCCGGATTCGGCATCCGCTGAATTGCGATCCAACTGGTACGGGCTTAAAGCCCGGATCTTGGGAATTATGCGGGACTTCGCAACCGCCAGACAAATGCTCGATATGGCCGATGAAATATATCCGGATGATCCCTGGCTGGCGGTGGAAAAATGCGGGGTTCTGGAACGGCAGGATCGCTATGATGAGGCTCTTGCCGCCATTATGCATGGTCTGGAAATCCGTCCCTGGTATCGGCCCGCCGTTCAATCCGCCGCCCATATCATGCAACTGCTGGATAAGGAAAATCAGGCCCTGGACTTATTAACGCGGGCAACGCGGGAAAATCAAAGTGTGGCGCTGGTATTGCAACTCGCGACCCTGCAGACTGAATTGCGGCAATATGAAGATGCCCGATTCAATTATGCCCGATCCTTTGAGCTCGCCCCGTTAATGGATAAGCACTTGCACGACTGGTTGATGGGAACACAGTCTGATGCAGCCTATTTCTGCGGCGATCATCGTACCGCCGCGGAACTGGCCGCCAAATCAAAAAATCGTTTCTATCGGAAAATCGCGGACACATTACAATCCGGCAACGGTGCCGGTTCGCGTGTCATGCTGCCGGTGGGTTTTGTCCGGCAGCACCATATGACCTGCGGCCCCGCGGTTGTTGCGTGTCTTGGCCGATTCTGGAACAAGCCCATCGATCATCTCACCCTGGCGAAGGAAATCTGTTATGACGGAACACCCGATCGCGCTTTGCGGCAATGGGCCGGCGAACATGGGTGGCTGGTCCGTGAATTTCGTTTGACGTGGGAAACCACGCGAGCACTTATTGACCGCGGCATACCATTTGCGCTTTCTACGGTGGAGCCTGACAGCGCGCACCTGCAAGCTGTCATCGGCTACGATGATCTTCGCGGCACGCTGATTATTCGCGATCCCTATATTCGTCCGGTTGTCGAGTTTGTAGCGGAACATACACTCGAACGCTACGCGTCCACCGGGCCGCTGGGAATTGTGCTGATCCCGATTGAGCAACGGCAGCTTCTCGACGGCGTTGAGCTCTGCGATGCGGCACTATACGATCAGCTTTATGAGGTCAATGCCGCATTGCATCGGCATGATCGTCAATCGGCCCTCGCCGCCCGGGAAGCGATGCGGGCCGCCGCCCCCGATCACCGCCTCACGCTCAGAGCGGATCAGACTCTGGCCGCGTACGATGCGGACCCCGGCGCGTTGCTGCTTTGTTATGAAAAGCTCCTGGCCCAATATCCGGATGATTCCGGATTGCTCATTGGAAAGCTCCATTGTCTTCGCACCTTGGAACGTAGAGACCAGCGTATCGACATGCTGAAGAAGTTATGCGATTCCGCATCGGCGCATCCGACGTTTCGAAAATTGTATGCCAGGGAACTCATGGACGATGCCCGCGAATTCCCCAGGGTTCATCAAATATTGCGGCAGGTGATTCGTTCCATGCCTCTGGCCGCCGGTTCCTATGCCGATTTAGCCGGTGTGTTCTGGAATCAACGCAACTTCGATCATGCCCTGGAACTCTATCGCTTTGCATGCTGCCTGGATGATAAGAACGAGCAGTTCGCGCGATCGTATTTCATCGCTTCCCGGCATTTTAAACAGGAGATTCTTGTACTGGCACTGCTGCAGGAACGATTTAAACAATTTGGTGCCCGTACCGGCCGGCCCGCCAGTCTCCTGTTCTGGGCTTTGGAGGAATTGGATCGGACCGCCGAAGCCTTTGATCTCCTGCAGCAGGCCCTGAATGTATTGCCGGAAGATGGATCGCTATTATTGCTTGCGGCAAATGCCAACGCCCGTCACGGGCGTCTCGAGGGAAGGCGGAGCGTCGGGCTGTTCTGCTTCGAGATCTGGCTCCCAACCCGCCGCGAGCTCCGGGTGCGGCTGCGGCTCAGGCGGAATCAGAAACGCCTGAGCCGGCGCGGGGTTGCGCTCCCGCGGCGCATCGGGCGTGGTTGCGCCATCACGCAACA
>JAKAZF010000058.1 GCA_021826605.1 Planctomycetota bacterium
AACCTTCAGAAGTGTCTGCGCTCGGATAGAGCCTGTGGCTGTTATCAGGGATTGCCCTGCATATATTGCAGTTGTGCAACTGCGTGCGATGCTATCCGTAGTCGATCCGAAAATTACGGCAACTTTGTTTTTGGTGTTGAAGGAGCGTCGGTGTACAATAGCAACCAGAGGAAAGACCGAGCAACTCCGAAACTTTGCCACAACTTAAGGAGTTTGCCATGGTAAATCAAGATTACATGTTCGCAGGCGGCAAACCTGACGCGCCGCCCCCCGCTGATGCGACTCGGTCGCCGAAGCTTACCGATGCACAGCGCAGCGTTGCGGGACGTGGTCGGGTCGCGACCTATCCAGTTTCATTCGCCATGCAGACGGGCGGGTTGCCCAAAAAAGTCGAACATACTATTGCGATGGACGACCCCCATCATGAAAACACAGAATCCTGCCCCACGGAAGTATTTCTGGGCTAAAGTACCGTCGGGGCCGACGTCGGTTTTCTGAATTGTCCTACAGACTCGATTCATCTCCCGGTGATGAATCACCCAGCGTCATACGGAAGGAGAGTTGTTCAAGCTGTAACGCCAAGTCTACGCTTTGTACCACCACATCACCGGGAACATTCAGCGCGATCGGTGCAAAATTCAGAATCCCTTTGATTCCGACGGCCAGCAGTTGATCGGCCACCGCCTGTGCTGCCTGGACCGGCACGGCCAGCATGGCCACGCGAATCTGTAATTCAGCAACTACCGACGCAATATCCTGATCAGAACGGACGAGTAAATCGCCGATTTTTCTGCCGACCTTGGTCGCGTCGGCATCGAAAATGGCGACAATTTTGAATCCTTTGTGGACAAAGCCTTTATAGGCCAGCAATGCCCGTCCCAGATTTCCGGCTCCCACCAGAAGCACATGGGAAATTTTATCCGTGCCCAGGATCTTTTTCAGTTGGTGGATCAGTTCATCCACGCGATAGCCGATGCCGGGATGACCAAATTGCCCGAAGTATGCCAGATCCTTACGGACCTGTGCATCCGAGTATCCCAGAGCTTCGCCAAGCTGTTTGCTGCTGATGGTGTGGCGATCTCCGCGATGAAAAGATTCCAACTGGCGCAGATAAAAACTTAACCGGTAGACGGCAGGATTTGGAATTTCTTCATTTCGCATCCGGTTGTTCCCTGCCCGTTACGCATATTCTGGCCGACAATCATACAAGGGCCACGCGAACAATGTGAATTTATCGGTGAGGCGTAACCGGGTCAAGCGCCGGTGATCGCTTTTCGTTCTTTTTTACTTGACAATTTTGCCAATCAAGCGAACATAACGGGTTCTTGGTCAAGGCTGGGTTGCCGTAGGCAGTTACAGCAATGACACCTGAAAAAACGAGCAATGCGAGGAAACCAGACTATGGCGATCGGCGGAATCACCCCAGGAATATCGGCGCAAACTTCCGGGAATGCTCAAGAGCGGACCTATCGCGGCCCGTTTACCATCATGACGGTGCTGTTCTTCATGTGGGGGTTCATGACGGTTTGGAATGACATCCTCATTCCGCGCTTCAAGGAAGCCTTTACACTGAACTATTTTCAGGCCATGCTGATCCAATTCGCGTTTTTTGGTGCGTACACCGTTGGCTCCCTGGCCTACTTTCTGATCTCCATGGTGTGGGGTGATCCAATTAACCGTATCGGTTACAAAACCGGCGTTATCATTGGGCTGCTGGTTGCGGCTGCGGGATTCATCATGTTTTATCCGGCGGCTATCATGATTTCGTATCCGTTTTTTCTCATCGCTTTATTTGTCGTAGGTTTGGGATTTGCCATGTTGCAAATTGCCGCGAATCCCTACATTACCATTCTGGGACCGGAACGCACAGCCTCCAGCCGTTTGAATTTGTCGCAGGCTTTCAATTCTTTTGGCACCACGATTGGCCCTATTATTGCAGGGTTGTTGATTTTTAAGGTATTCAACGGACCGGGTAGTCACGGCGCACAAAGTGTGAAAATACCTTATCTGTGCGTGGGCGGAGTATTTCTGGCCCTGGCGATTTGTTTTATGTTCGCCCATCTGCCGGCCTTCACCAACACTGAACATATCACCCATGGGGCGGGGGCGCTGAAGCATCCGCACACCGTCCTGGGCATGTTGGCGATTTTCATGTACGTCGGAGGCGAGGTGTGCGTGGGCAGTTCCATCATTAACTTCCTGAACTTACCC
Source organism: Planctomycetota bacterium (assembly GCA_021826605.1). Next base: position 2,212 of record JAKAZF010000058.1, read on the forward strand.
AAGCTCGGCGGACTTAGCCACGAAGCGGCGTCCAAGTTTCTGGCATTTTACTGGGGCGGTCTGATGATCGGTCGATTTATGGGAGCTTTTGCGCTTAGCGACGTGCGAAAGAAATTACGTAACACAGTGGTGATAGCACTTCCCGTTGCGGCTTTTGGCGTTATCTGGCTGCTGGCGGGTCGCGATAACGCATTGCATTACGGCGTGATGCTTCTATTGATGCTGGTGGCATTTTTTCTTGGAGCCTCCAGTCCGCAGCGGATGCTGGCGTTATTCAGTTTTATTATTATCGCCTTGTTGCTGACCGGCATGTTGTCCGGCGGTGCGGCGGCGATCTGGGCGATTTTGGGCATTGGTCTGTTTGATTCAGTGATGTGGTCGAATATATTCTCGCTGGCTATTGACGGCCTGGGCGCGTTAAAAAGTCAGGGGTCTTCACTGCTGGTTATGGCAATTCTCGGCGGTGCGTTGTTGCCACCGCTGCAGGGAATTGTGGCGGATCATATCGGCATCCAATATTCATTTATGGTGCCTATGATATCGTATGTCTATATCGCATTTTATGGCTTGTATGGATACCGCGCGGGAAAAAATCGGTCCGATGCGATCTTGGGAACTGATATTCCCGCCCCGATCGGGGGCGTTTGAGGGGATGCAGCGTGGCCGCGTGCAGCCTTGAATAATTCCGGCATGGCAAGACTGCGACGGTCATTTTTCAGCCGTGGTGCACAGCTTGTGGCGCCGGAACTCATTGGTTGTACACTGGTACGCACGATCAACTCGGTGCGGCAGGCGGCACGCATTATCGAAACTGAAGCTTACGTCGGCCCGCATGATCTTGCCTCCCACGCTTCCAAGGGGCGCACAAAACGCACGGAAACGATGTTTGGGCCGCCGGGGTACGCATACGTTTATCTGATTTACGGTATGTATCACATGCTGAATATTGTAACCAGTGTGGAAGGCGACCCTCAGGCGGTGCTCTTGCGTGCAGCTCTGCCGCTGGATAATTGGAGTGTTGATCTTTCCGGGCCGGGAAAGTTGGCACGTGCGTTCGGTGTAACTTTGGATGACCGCGGATTGGATATGACCGCGGGAGATTTTTATGTCATTAAAAGTTTGCGTGATAAACCGAATATCGTCATTACCCCACGCATTGGAATAGATTATGCCGGCGAATGGAAACACGCTCCCCTGCGCTTTCTCGAAACCCCCTGATCGCGAATTCGCCAAATTAAAGGTACCTGACACCTTTTCCGAAAAGGTGTCAGGTACCTTTTAAGGGGCTGGGCGGATGGGGCGGCTGTCTATGGTGCTGATGGTACCGCTGTAGATGGTTACGGGTTCGCGCGCGGTTGGCATCGCCAGTAACAGTGCTCCATCATCCGCGATGCCTGCACCGGTGCCTCGGAGAATTTTATTATCAGCGGAAATTTCCACGGTGCGTCCACGAAGATAATCGCGATCGCAGATTTCCCGGTGTAATACCGGCCACTGGCCGTTGGTGACGGCATCAATACATTCCTCCAGATTATGAAGAAGTGCGTTATTGACTTTTATTTTATCGACCGGGCTGCCCAGCTCGCGCGCCAACGATGTGGAATAGGGGGTTAGCGCCGAGTTCAGGATAGCGGGATCAGTATTTACATTCATTCCCACACCGACCACCGCGACCGCCCGATGTCCCATCGTGATACTTTCCGACAGCACGCCGGCGATTTTCTTTCCGTTAAACAATACATCATTAGGCCAGCGCACGTGGACGTTGGTAAAGGCAATATCAAGTTTTGGAGGGCCTGGCAGCCAGGGAGAAACAAACCAGGGCCGCATGATCAATCGCGCTATCGCCAAAGCGGACACCAAAGGAATATAGCGGTGCATGTATTGCGGGAGATCTGGAAACACGGCGCTTAAATAGATCCCGCCATCCGGACTGATCCATTCCCGGCCATGCTGCCCCCGACCCTGCGTCTGGCTGTCCGCCACATAAAATTGCCGCGGAAAACCCAGTGGCTGGTCAGAGAGCACCAACTGCTTGGCATGGGCTTTGGCTATATTTTGAGTGGATTCCACCGTACCAAGATAAGTCACTTCACTGATAACGCGCTGGCTCATTAAAAAATCCACTCCTGGAGTTGATTGCGGGCGTGCTCGGCGGCTTGAACCGGATTCGGCAAATCACGGACATCCACAACGATTGGCCCGGTGAAGTCCTGATCTTTTAAAATGTTTATGACCGCTGCACTCTCGGCATGGCCGGAACCTAACGGTGTTATCTGAACACTTGAACCATGACGAACCGCGTCCGTGCAGGTCCATAATGCCAGGTGCCCGGCTAGCGCCTCGGCGGCTTGCAACGCTGACCGGCCGGCGGCAACCACCCGCGCCGAATCCAAATGAGCTGCCAGCGATGGTGCATTCAAGCTGGATAAAAGTTGCAGCAGCCAGGAAGCCTGGCCGCAGGAAAGCGCTGCTACAACGCCCGTACGGTCCGCCTGCCGGGCCAGAAGCCGAAATATTTCCGCCACATCGCCGGAAATTTTCTGATCCTCCGCCGGTTCGCCAATATAAACAGACAACAAAGGTATTTGCATACGATGTGCCAGTTCACAGGCCGTCAACGTATCATCGAGCAGTTTCTGCGAGGTTGCCGCGTCAAATGCGCCGCGCTTTCCGGCACCCACACGCAATGCTCCCAGCACCAGGCCATGGGTTGAGAGAATCTGTTTAAAGTGTCGTTGGGCGGTTTGGCCAAAAGTTTCAGCATGAATCTCCGGATGGCCAATCCCAATGGCCAGGCCGCCAAAGCCCAACTTATGCGCTGTTTGCGCCGCAGTGCGCAAATCCACGCCCAGAGGTTCAACGGCCAGCAGGGGAATCATAGGTTGTAAAGACTTAGTTTTCATGCCGGTCCTTGTGTCAAGTTTGCCGACACAATCCATAGCGCTGCAGCGCCGGGATTATCGCGGTTATTCATCAGCGGCTCTCGCTTTCTCTTTTTCATGGGCGGCCCACGCCAACTGCACTAAAATCCCCACGCAGCAGATACCCATAATAATCGCCAGCATATTCATGGGCTGCTTAGCTACATTGGCCACAAATTTATCACGTAAATTCGCGGGGCTGTAACGCATAATTAATCCGGTAGCGCCGATGACAACCAGGACGGCACCTTCCAGCGTGCAAATCAGCACGGCACAGGCTTCAAATATATACAGCCCCGCGACACCTAATACAATCACCCCCAGAATGGCCGGCACCCAGCGATAATCCGGAGGTTGCTTAAAAACATGCCAGAGCGCCACGCCCGCAGCCCCGCCTGCGATAGCGCCCAGAATAAACAAGGCCACGCGCATCATCGGTACCAGCAGTACACCCAGTACCGTGCCTACCAATGCGGTAACGGCACCGGCAATCATGGACCAATGCGCCAGAAACATCGCCAGATACCAGCCCAACGCGGCGCAGTTGGCCATAATCAACGCCCGATAGCCCCGCCGGGCCGAACACAGGAATATCGCGCCGACAAAGAGCAACGCAACATCCCATATCCACAGCAGTTTTGACCACGATTGAAGCATGGCCGTATAACGCCCTGCAACATGCTGCATCGTAAGGGTCAACAGCACCCGATTACTCCCTGATATTCACGATGGCCGTCGAGGGTGTATTGCGGCTGGAGGAACCTGCCGCAAGCTGATATTTGCCTGAGGGGACCCGCCATGCGCTGCGACCGGAATTAAAATAGGCGAAATCTTTCCAATGCAATTGCAGATGGGCAGTTGCCGTCTGGCCCGCTTTGAGATTTACTCGTGCGAACGCCCGCAGAGTCTGCACGCATCGATTCGCGCGATCTTCCATGGGCCGAACATAAAGTTCCACTACTTCCGCACCCGCCATCTTGCCGGTGTTGGTAACCGGCACGGTCACGTTTAGTACACGATCCTTGCCGGTGCCTTTGGAAGTCACAGCTAACGCTCCAAAGGAAAATGTGGTGTACGAAAGCCCATCGCCGAAGCAGAACCGTGGCTGGATATGCCGTTTGTCAAACCAGCGGTAGCCCACATAAATGCCTTCATTGAACAGCACTTGTCCATCATGGCCCGGAAAGTGGCCATACGCGGCATCGTCCCGCCAATGCTTGGCAAAACTGTCCGGCAGACGACCGCTTGGATCAATTTTGCCAAATATAATATCGGCCACCGCGGTATTTCCATTTTCGCCGGGGTACCACGCGTCTATCAGGCCGGCGACACGGTGAATCCAGGGTGCCATGGCGACATCGGCTCCGGCGTTGAGTACCACAATGGTGTGGGGGTTGATGCCCGCGGCTTCGCGCAGGTACTGATCCTGCGGTGCCCAGAGATGATACGTATGATCCGCTCCTTCATGTTCCCGTTTGGGGCCATACCCCATGCAGGCGATGACCACGTCAGCGCTTTTGATAATTTGTTTCTGTGCGGCGGTCAGCAGATTATTACCCTCGGGTACATAACCAAACTCCATTTCCGCATTCCAGTGCGAACCAAAATATTCCACACGCAGGCGATAGGTTTTTCCGGCGGCAAGGGTAATACCCTTAAGCTTCTGGGTGAATGCGTTTTGCCAGCGGCCTATTTTGATAATGCGCTTTCCATTGAGATAAACCCGACATGGATCGGCGGCGGCCGCTTCAAAAAGATAGGTGCCTCCGGCTTTTGCGGTAATGGTTCCCGTCCAGCGGACGGAAAAATGACGGTTGAGCGTTTCCACCGGATAAAACTGTCCCCAGTTAAACGCGATGCGCTGGTCGGTACGAGTCATGACCGGTGTGCCGGCAAGACGGTCGTTAGCGAAATATTCGGCCTTCAGGCCGGGCTTACCCTGCGGGGTTTTATACTCCCCCAAGCCCCAGAAACGTGCCAGTTTTTTGTTAAACGAAATGTGAATAACTTTAATGGCCGATCCGGCGGCTGCATGACGAATAGCGGACAACATGCTTACCGGATTGATAATCGATGGGGCGTATCCGCTGCCGCCGCCCGTCCAGATCGCCGGAGTCGCCATCGGGCCGATGACGGCGATGGTATGAAGCTGCGAGCGATGCAGGGGAAGAATCCCGCCTTTGTTTTTCAGCAGCACGGTACCTTCCGCAGCCACCTTAAAAGCGGTAGCCGCACTTTTCGGGTTATTCAACGGAATGCTTTGATCCTCTACGCGCTTTTTTGTGAAGCCCATGGCGATCATCATACGCAGCAATCTGCGGACATGCGTATTAATTTCATGCACCGTGATCTGCTTGCTTTTAATCAGCGGCAGGATGGTACGATGATTGTAATAGTAATTATCCGGCATTTCCAAATCCAAACCGGCGGCCATCGGGCCAACGGTATCATGCGTGGCACCCCAGTCGGACATCAGGACGCCCTTAAATCCCCATTGGTGGCGCAGCACATCGGTCAACAGATAGTGGCTGGCGGTGCAATGATAACCGTTAAGCTGATTGTAAGCCGCCATGATGGTCCAGACGTGTCCCTGCCGCACGGCAGCACGAAACGGCGGCAGGTAAATTTCTTCCAAGGCCCGACGACTGATAATACAGTCAATCGACATACGGTGCGTTTCCTGCTCATTGCCGGCAAAATGTTTGGCACAGGCCACAACCCCGACTGATTGCATACCCCGAATCCAAGGCGCAATCAGTTGCCCCGCCAGATAGGGATCTTCTCCGACAAATTCAAAATTACGTCCGTCCTGCGGTTCACGCATGAGGTTAATGCCGGGGCCGAGGATGATGTTTACGCCGCGCGCCAACGCATCGGAGCCGATAGCCCGGCCCTCTTGTCCGGCCAGTTTCGGATCCCACGTAGCCGCAAGGCATACGGATGCCGGATACGCCGTCGAGGGGCCATAAACGCGTACGCCCTGGGAAGCGTCGCTCATATTTAAGCGGGGAATTCCCAGTTCGGGGACCTGTCGCGTGCACATACTGCCATTGCCGGCCAGAAGATGAATTTTTTCTTTAAGCGTCAGCTTGGCAAGCAGGGCGTCGGCTTGCGAATCCACTTGCGCTGCCGTCAGGCCCGTGGGAATATATTCCCCGGCGTTGCCCGCACGGGAAAAATTGGTGCCCGCGAAAGTTAATGCCGCCAAGGCACTGAAAACCACTGCGACCCGCATAAAAAACATACGCATCATCCGTTTCTCCTATGACCGTGGGGGCTAAATCGTTCTCGCTGCCGAGGTAGCGTCCTGAAAAGATCCATGGTGTTCAGGCATCGGCAGTTTCGCAACGCTTACCCCTGTTTGCGTAAGCATAATCCAAGCAGCAATAATTTGCATCCAGTAATTTGCTTCCAGTAATTGGCATCCACTGTCCATGTCATAAAAGGCGGCCGTCGCTTTCATGGAAAATGCCGTTGTCGCGTCACGCAAAGAAAAAATAAAAGAAAAACTGATGCTCCAGCGCGGCAAACAACGAAAATATGATTATACTATGTTCGCTTATCGGTCTTTAAGCGATCGGTTCGGGCTAACTCCCGCGTGCTGGGCGTTCCAGGTGGCGGGCAACACGGATGTTTCTGAATTGGCGGCATGGAATTGGCTGCGGCGTGAAAGTGTTACAACACTATCTGTTTTCTGATTCATGCAACCCGGCGGGCAACGCTGCCGCTGGTGTTTTCGTGGGCAGGGGGGTGGGGTGATGGCCGGCTTCCGCAATTTAATCAATTGGCCAACCCGCGTGACCTGGGCCAAGGGTCGGCCGGATTCAGCACCGGCGGCGACCGATATTTCAGCCATGCCATCTCCTCGACGATTTTCCGTGCAGCTAAGCCCGGTGTCATTAACTTATGACCAACTCATGCTCGCCGTGTGTATGGCTCTCCTGGGCGTGGGGCTGCTAATGACGCAAAGTGCCGACGCCCGAATCGGCCATGTGGTTCATGATTCTTTCGTGCGTCTGTTTCTGAATGCCGAGGCCGTTCACGCCGTTCTGGCCATGGCGTTGCTGGTGTTTTTATGGCGACTGGACTATCGCCGATTCATCGGGCGCAGCTTGACGCGCTCAGCCCCGGCGGCGCTGGTGGTCATCAGCTTAATATGTCTGGCCTTGGTGCTGACTCGCCTGGGCACGGATATAAACGGTGCCAAACGCTGGCTGATGTTACGCATCGGCTCTCATGCGTTAAGCTTTGAACCTTCGGAACTCGCCAAATGGTCGCTGGTGCTGTTTATCAGCGCCTATGCGGTGCATCGCGGTGAACAGATTCGCAATTTCTGGAAGGGCTTTGTCCCCCTGATGGTCGTGGTGGGAGCAACCAGTGCCTTGATCTTAAAAGAGGATTTCGGTACCGCCGCTCTGGTGGCCGGCATCGCGGTTCTTCTGATGTTAATGTGCGGGTGCCGCTGGTGGCACATTGCCATGCTTCTGCCGCCGGCGCTGGTGGTACTTTATTTCGCGGTGTGGCATGTACCCTATCGCCGCGAACGCCTGCTGATTTTCATGCATCCACACCTGGACCCGAAAGGTGCCGGGTACAATCCGATTCAATCGCTGTTATCCTTTGCCAGTGGGGGATTCTGGGGCCGCGGCTTGGGTGACGGCATCCAGAAAATGGGCTATCTG
>JAKAZF010000059.1 GCA_021826605.1 Planctomycetota bacterium
GCCATGCCGTGTATAAAAACGGCGACCCGCGTGCCCGGCATTTGAAGGAAATGTCGCGGCAACTGGGTAAACTCACCGGGCAGGAACAGTGGTACCGTATGTCAACGGACATTGAAGACATGGTGGTGAAGGCTAAAAATCTCAAGCCCAATGTCGATTTTTACAGTGCGTCCGTTTACCACTACCTGCACATTCCATCTGACTTATTTACGCCCATTTTTGCCATCAGCCGTTCCAGTGGATGGATCGCCCACATTCTGGAACAGTACAATCGGAACAAACTCATCCGTCCGCGGGCCAACTATATCGGAGAGCGCAACCAAAAATGGGTTTCCATGGATCGGCGATGACCGGTAAAAAAGCCACGGCGGCCGTTACCCGCATTTATAGCCGGGCATTTGATCGTTTGCTGTGGCACGTAAAATTTTAAGCAGGCCGTGAATAAATGAACATTGTAGTTGTCGGACCGCATCCGGATGATCAGGAAATTGCCATGGGCGGTACCATCGCCCTGCTTGCTTCACAGGGCCATCGCGTAACGCTGGTGGATATGACCAACGGTGAGCCAACTCCCTTTGGCTCGCCGGAAGTGCGCCAGCGCGAAGCCGCTGAGGCGGCTAAGATATTGGGTGTCGAGCGCGTCTCAGTCGGACTCACGAACCGCGAAGTGCAATATGGTATCGAACCGCGACATCGCGTGGCGGCCATTTATCGAATCTTGCGTCCCGATATTCTCTTTATTCCTTATGGGCAGGATGCACATCCGGATCATCGCCAGGTTACTCAAATTGCCGAAGATGCGCGTTTTGACGCCAAACTGACCAAAAGCCGCATCCCCGGTGCTCCATATTACCCACCGCGAATCATCTACTACTTCTGCAGTCATCTGCGATTTAATTTCCCGGCCAGTTTTTCTATTGATATTTCCGCCCGGATGGACCTTAAACTTTCGGCGATAAAATGTTATAAGTCGCAGTTTGAAACCGGCCGTAATGAATCGGAGCAATGGTGGATATTGGAACAAATACGTAGTGTGAATAGCTATTTCGGCTCAACCATCAAACGACGGTTTGCCGAACCTTTTTATGTGCTTGAGTCGCTGGGACTCAGCGGCTTTCAAGATATGGTTTTATAATTCGGGCTCAACGACGGAGTGCACTTATGCCAGATCAAGCAACGGAAGAGGCAAAATCACTGGAAGGAAATGGCGGCGACGTGTCGGTCAGGACTTCTACTCCTCGCATCAATAGGTTTTTTGAGGCGGTCACCAAGGTAGAAGGAAGCGATTTGCACATCAAGGCGGATGCCATTCCTCGCATTCGCAAGGGCGGAAAACTGATGCAGACCAGTTCACCCGCGATGAAAAATTCTGAAATTGAGTCGATGGTCAAAGAGATGCTCGATGCCGAGCAATGGCATGATTTTGCCCACCGCGGTTCGCTGGATATAGCCTATGCCATCACGCCCGTGGATCGTTTTCGTGTCAATATCTTCCGTCAGCGCGGCATGATTTCTCTGGCAGCCCGGCGAATCAACCCCAAGATACCCAATTTTGCGCAGCTTAATTTACCCCCCGTGTTTGAAAAAATTGCCGAGCACGAACAGGGCCTCGTCATGCTTGCCGGTATCACCGGCAGCGGCAAAAGTACCACCATTGCCGCCATGCTTGAGCAGGTTAACGAGCGGCGATCGTGTCATATTGTCACCATTGAAGACCCGATCGAATATTTGTATGTCGATAAAAAGGCATACATAAATCAACGTGAAGTGGGACTCGACGTTGAGAGCTTCAGCGATGCGATTCGGTATCTGATGCGCGAGGACCCAGACGTTATCCTCATCGGCGAAATGCGAGATAAAAACACATTTCAAGCTGCCGTTCAGGCTGCCGAAACCGGCCACATGGTGTTTTCGACCATCCATGCGAGTTCGGCACCCGGTGCGATTACCCGGTTGCTGGAGCTATTTCCACCGGACATGCACACCAACATTCGACAGGCCATTGCTACCAATATGAAGGCCATCATTTTCCAAAAGTTGGTGCCGTCGATCAAATCCGGATTAGAGCGCGTTCCGGTTGTGGAAGTGATGCTTACCTCTCCATCCGTGCGGAAATATATTCTGGAAGGACGCGAAAATGAATTGGGGCAGGTCATCCGGTCCGAGCGACACGCGGGTATGATTGACTTTAATGACATGCTCGCGGAGTTGGTGCAAAGTGAGTTCATCGCGTCAAAAGAGGCCTACTTAGCTTCGCCCAATCCCGACGAATTGCGTATGCGCATGAAGGGTATCAAAACCGCTACTTAAAAGCCTTTCGAAGTATCAGCTTAGCTGCGCTGTGCCAGAAATGCCCCGGATGCAAGGCGTCCAGCTTCGGATGGTTGGCAAACATCTGGACGGCCGTTGCTGTTAATCCCGGCATCTCAGGCACGCCAATCGGTGCTTATCCGGGGCGCGTTGACCCGACGGACCGGGATGGTTGCCACGGTTTAGTGGCAAGATTTTCAATCTATGGTAACTTTACATCCGCTGGCGGTCGGGATGGACCGATTACGTTTCTTGCTGTTTTATTTGCGTGGCGGTGGTAATGCACGGCTTTATCTATATCAATCTTATTTTTGCGGTCATCTGCTTTGTTGTCATTCTGGGTTGGGCGAAATTCGCCACTTGGATCAGCACTGATCTAAAGCAACTCACGGACCAAAATGAGGTGATATGGCGGTCGATTCTGCTGGGCTCGCTCGCCTTGAATATCCTGCTGTGGATTTTCCTGCCCAATTTTGCCGCTGCACTCATTGCCAACCTTGTCGTAATTGGTGCCGTGTTTGGCTACTACACCAAGGTGCGGGTCGCTCAACTCGGTCCGCCGCCGAACCCCATCGATATGCTCACGGGCAAACTCGGTAACACGGCTGAACAACGGCAGGCAAAAAAATCAGCCGGGCAACTGTCACTGTCTTATCTCAGTGGTTCGGGACGTCAGGCACCACTGCCAAAGGTTGATGATCCGGCGTACAACGGGCTGTTGTTGCTGGACAATCTGGTTTTTCAGGCCATGGAGGCACGCGCTCAGAGGATCGATTTGGTGCCGTCCGAGCAGGCGTACGACGTCATTTACACCACTGATGGCGTGGGATATCCGCAATCGGGAATGCAACGCAGTACCGCTGAACCCATTATTCAGTCGGTAAAGTTAATTTCCGGTCTGTCGCTGGAGGAACGTCGTCGCCCGCAAAAGTCTTCACTGATTGTGATGGATGCTGCCCACAATCGGACACCTCTGGCCGTGCGCACCAGCGGGACAACCGCGGGTGAAAAGCTGACGCTGGTCATGAGTAATTCGGACAACTACAAGATACCGCTGGATAATATCGGTTTATCATCTGAGCAACTCTCGGCGATTCGTGAAATAACCAAAGATAACGACGGGCTGGTCATCGTCGCTTCACCATCGCACATGGGGCGGACCACGACGCTATATTCACTTCTTGGTGCCCACGATGCCTACACGCGCAGCATCCAGACGCTTGAAACCAACCCCCGTGCCGACTTTGAATCTATCACGGTCACGCCTTTCGATCCGCAGGCACTTAACGCCAGCCACAGCAAAACGCTTCAGAGCATCTGTTTGAAAGACCCGGATATTTTACTCGTTGGCCAATGCCCCGATGCCGCAACGGCGGAAGTCATTTGCAAATATGCGGCCAGTGAACACCGCATATATCTCGGGTTGCGGGCCGGCTCCGACGCCCCGACGATTGTCGATCTGTGGCGAAAGCTGTTACCAGATAAGGAATTGGCTGCCCGTCCTCTGCGTGCGGTTATCTGCCAGCGGTTGGTACGGTTGTTGTGCCCCACCTGCAAGATAGCTTATCAGCCGGACGCCGAAACCCTCGCCAAACTGAATCTACCCGTGGGCCGCCAGATACAGGCCTTCCGGGCCAATACCCAGCCCGCGCGGGATCCCAAGGGTAATCTGGTCAAGTGCCCGGACTGTGCCAGCCTCGGTTATCGTGGCGTCACTGGACTCTTTGAGGTGATGGTCCTCACACCCGAAATACGCGATATGGTCGCACGCGGACGTCCGGTCGATGAGATACGCAACGCCGCCCGGAAAAACGGCATGATGATGCTGGTGGAACACGGCATACGCAAATTCGCATTGGGCATCACATCCATCCAGGAAGTCACCCGGGTGTTGAGCAGCGAGCGTCCAAAGAAGTCACGGGACGAAAAAATCACCTCGGCCAGCGGCAGCAGTACCACGGGAGTTGGTTACTCGGGTGGCGACGTAAGTTGATCGGTTAAGCAGAGCGTCAAATTATGATTATTGATATTATTGTATTGTTATTTCTGGGCCTTATCACCTTCCTCCTCGTCAACGAGGGGCCCTTCTCCGCCGTCATCCTGCTGTTTTGCAGTCTGATTTCCTCCATTGTCGCCATGGGCACCTTTGAGGCGGTCGCGAAGTTCTTCGGCAAGTGGCCGGACATGGCCCGGGGTGCGGCGTTTTTGCTCACCTTTTTCGTCCTGCTTACCCTCACCCGCACCATCTTCGACTTTCTCGTGCGCGATGATATCGAATTGCCCCCGCTGCCGGCCAAAATTACATCCGGCGTTATCGGCTTTTTTGTCGGTTTGGTCGTCATTGGAACCGTTCTGATCGGTACGCAAATGCTTCCGCTTACCGCCTCCATCGCGGGATTCAACCGTTATCCCAATGGTCTGGCGAGAAGTTCTTCATCCATCTGGTTTGATCCCGATGGCTTTGTTGAATCCATCTGGGACATGACCAGCGGAAACTCCATGGGAGGCTCCCCGGCATTCGCCATGATCCATCCGCATTTTCTTAAGGAACTCTACGGCCTGCGCTATACCGTTCAGTATGCTGGCCGCAAAACGCTATCGCCTGAACTGCTCAAGGTGCTGGCGGCGGGAACTATCCCCAATAACAAGGCGTCGCTGTTTCATATTCCACCGATGCCTGGCAAGAAGATCCTTGTGGTCCGCACACAGGTGAATCACGGTTCTAAACAGCCGGCGATATCATCTGACTCTGGCTACTTCCGCCTGACGCCATCGGAAGTGCGATTGGTTACCACGGAAGGTCGCCAATATTACCCGGTAGGGTTTCTGCGGGATGGTGCACTGTTCCAAAAACTCACGTTTAATTCCGCCGTGGTTGACGACTATCGGCATGTGGGTGGCCATCGAGTGGTGATTCAAAATTGGATATTCGCTCTGAAACCTTCGCAAAAGCCCTATTTCATTGAATTAAAGGGTACCGCGCGTGGTTTGATCGCCGGTGCTGGTGTTGCAAAAACTCTGGCGGCGCTGCCCATGCACGACTATCCGAAGCTGGCGTATGAAAATTCCAAGTTAACAATTACCGTGGAGGCGAATGCCAAGCTTGGCATGCTAACTGGCGTCGCCGTGCCCGCACAGATACGCATGATCAAGGTGGGAGGCTTGGTGCAGGCGGCTTACAAACGCCTGGGTGTCATCAGCCGCGCTATCAGCAACAGCAGACCACCATGGTCCGATGCCGCCGCCCACACAGTCGGAAGTCCAACGGCGGCCGAGGCCGGCCAGTGGCGCAGCATGGGAAATCAGCTAATCGCCAACGGCAATTCGCATGAGGAGCCTTGGTGGGAGATATTGCAACTATTCTTAAACAGCCAGGTAAGTACCAACACCAGCCGATCACTCGCGCGGTTGCGACATTATTTCAATAACCAGATTATCCCTCTGCTCGACGCGCAGGAACCGGTAAAGATTAAAATTATGCCGGGCTCATCCAAGACCATTCGCATCGCTCCCGGTAATTGGCAGATCATTATTTGGAGCGTACATTCGTCGCACATGTTTGTTTGGAGCAAGGCCGCCTCGGTGAAGATTGGCCAGGCCAACAGCGTCAGCCTCGGTCATGGATCCATGATTGTAAATTACAATCTCAGCAAATAGTTTGTCCCGGCGCTTGACGGATAGGCAGGTTTGTAACTATAACCCAAGTGGGTGGTGTCGCGGCGGTAAACCGTCGCAACCACAGGGATGATGCCCAATATGGGCTTGGATAACAGCTAAAGGAGGTCATTTTATGGCATTCACATTACCCTCATTACCTTACGACTTTGCAGCCCTTGAGCCGACAATTGATGCCCAGACGATGCAAATTCACCATGGCAAACACCATGCGGGTTACGTAACGAACCTGAACAAAGCACTTGAAGGAAAGCCCGAGCTGGAGAAAAAATCCGTCGACGCAATCATCGCCAATCTGGCCGTCGTCCCGGAAGACATTCGCACAGCCGTTCGCAACAACGGTGGAGGTCATGCCAATCATTCCATGTTCTGGCAGATCATGGCACCCCCTGGCAACGGCGGCGGTGGCGAACCAGCCGGCGAGTTGCTTTCAGCCATTAATTCCAGTTTCGGTTCGGTGGCTGATCTGAAAGCTAAAATCGCCGACGCAGGTGCCAAGCGATTCGGTTCCGGTTGGGCGTGGCTGGTAGTCAAGGGCGGAAAACTGGCCGTTGGGTCCACGGCTAATCAGGATAACCCGCTGATGGGCGATGCCGTGGCAGGTTTTTCCGGCACCCCGATTCTCGGCGTCGATGTGTGGGAGCATGCCTACTACCTCAAATATCAAAACCGCCGGCCGGACTATCTGGCGGCCTGGTGGAGCGTGGTAAACTGGTCGAAGGTTGCCGAACTCTTCAAAGCGGCTCATTAATCATGTGGCTCCAGCCGCTGGCCTCCACGCATGGCGACCTGCCTCGGCGCAGGAGCGGTGTATCCCGGCAATGCGGTGTATCCCGGCAATAGTGAGGTAATTTATGGGTAAGGCGAGTGTTGACCCATCAGAGCTACGGCGATTTGCGCAGGGGCTTAATCAGTTCAACAACGACTTGCAAACCTTAATGGCCGGTCTGAGCGCCAGGATGCGTTCTCTGGAGACCACATGGCGCGATCAGGAACAGAAAAAGTTTGCCGAAGAATTTGATCAGACCGCCAAGGCACTGTCAGTTTTTCTGGAGGCATCCAGTCAGCATGCGAAGGTGCTGATGAAAAAGGCGCAGTTGATCGAAAAGTATCTCAGCGAACGGTAGGTTATTGACCATGCCACAAGGCGCAAATGTTCAGTCTCTGGAACTGCTCCGGGAGCTGCAAGGCGTATTGTGGAAGTTTCGGGAAGCGTGTGTCGGGTCGCTGGATGATGTGGAGTCTGAGCTTCGCCGCACCGTAATCTGGCTGGAAACCGAACAGGACAGCTACTGGAAAAGTCAACTGCGCATCCGGCACGAAGCGCTTGAACGCGCCAAGGAAGCCCTCCGCAGTAAAAAAATATTTAAGGATGCCTCCGGCCGCCCTCAATCCGTGGTCGAGGAGCAAAAGGCCCTGAAAATCGCCATGCAACGCATGGCCGAGGCTGAAGAAAAATTCGCCAATGTCCGCAAGTGGGCGCGAGCCTTGCAAAAAGAAATCGAACTCTATAAAGGTTCCGTTGGACGCCTGTCGCACAGTGTAGAGTCGTTGGTTCCTGCGGCCGTCCACCAGCTCGATCGCATGATGGTCTCGTTGGAGGCCTACGTTAATTTGGACGTGTCACCGGCCGATGCCAATATTTCCGCCAGCGACTCGGCCGGTAGTAACTTTGCCAACCGTGGCGAATTGCTCACCACCGCCATCTCCGCCTCGCTTGATCCACCCGGTGTCGAGGAGCGACGAAACGCCCGACATATTTCATCCATCCAGTTAGCTTGCCCGACAATATCCGCGGAATTTTTAGATGTGGTATCCAGTACCGATTCAACACCCGTTGACATCCGGCACACCATAATCTGCTGCCCCGATGTGGTGGAAAATCCGCCCATGTACACTTTACTGCGCCTTGCGGCGGCAGATACCGACGACAGCGGCTGGGTTCTTCTGCAGAATCATCCCGACCACCGCTCCTGCGGCAAGGCTCCGCTGGATTTGCTGGCAGCCAATGCCGCCGAGATGGAAAAATGGGAACTAATTTTGAGACTTCCCGTCGGTTTCCGCGTTAGGGTAAAGGACGGCGCTGTTGTGCATATGGCTAAAGAACCGACGTGACTTCCGCCGCAGTGTGGTGGGGTAAACCCCGCAGCAGGCGGTTTCAAAAGTGTTAGTTATCTTGGGAGAACCTTCATGGGCGTGCATGAAAGCCAAGGGCGGTTAATCAAAGCTTACAAGATGCTTCAAACCCGATGGATGCAGATTCATTCCGGTTGGAATGATGCGGCCAGCGACCGCTTTCAGGAATCCTTTTTGGATCCGCTTGAGGCGGATGTTCGCGGTGCGGCTCTCGCCATCGATCATATGGCGGTAGTGCTTGCCAACGTCAAACGAGATTGCGAATAAAGCCGTAAGTCAATTTTGCTGGTATAAAGGTAATATGCAGCAGTTAGCCGACCAATCACAGCCGGATACAACTTCAGTTCCCGCCCCTGCCAGCACCAACCGGGCACCATTGGATTTACAGCGCGATGCGCTGCGTGATTTAATATCACTGGCATCTGAGTGTGCACGGCGTGAGGCAGAAATTTTTGAAGCCTTTACCCGCGCTCGCGATACACTTGCCGATAAATTCGCCAGCACAAAGACGGCTGCCGAGGCTCAGTTTCACGCCCGATCGGAAGAACTAAAGCTGAAGCATCAGGCCGACCTTAATACCATTGAGCGGCTTCACGAAAAGCAGATCAATGGGCTTAAAAGCCAGCACAAGCAGGTTTGCACAGGCATTCAATGGGATTACTCTGCCGCGGAAAAAAATACCAAATCCAGCCATGATGAGGCGAAACTGCTTATCGAAACAGGCCTGGACGCGGCCCACAATCGTGCGCTGCAGCAAAAAGAATCGCTGAAAAAAGACCTCGCGACCCACCTTGAGGCGATCGAAAATGCCTTCAAGAAAACCGCCCAGGTGATTTCCCGATATTCCCTGGTTCCCCCCGGCCTTGAACCGGATAAAGCCAAGCCGCAAATTGCCCCCGGCGTTGCGGCACAGAAAATCATGATTGATGAGCTTGCCAGTGCCGAAAAACAATTACAGTCCATCGGCAAATTGGCGCTTCCCAATTTCATGGCCGGAATTTTGCCCTTTATTTTCAGCCTCGCGCTTTGCGGTGCGGCGGGAGTGGTGACGCAACTCGTGAAGGGCGGTTCCACCATTCACATAAAAGCCGTTGGCATTGCGGTTGGGGTGGCGGTCGTCGTGGAAATTATCGGTTACATCCTGCTTCGGCGCTCCGCCAGGAAGCAGCTTTTTATGGCGTCGCTTCCGGTTATTGAGGCTCTTTCTAAAAGCCATGCCGCATCGCAGGTATTTGCCGACGCCCAACGCGCTGAAATTCAATCCGCCTATGAAGCCGCCCGGCACAAAGGTCAGGCTGAATTGGATCGTCTCAAGCAACGCACGCTCCAGACAATCAAGTCATTGCAGGAGAAACGCAATGCACGCCTGTCCGCTGCCCAGGCGGAATTAGACCGCGCCATTTCCCTCGCCGACACCGAAAAGGCCGCCCGGATGGAATCGCAAACCAACACGGCCGCCGCCGAAACAGACGAACTTCAGCGGACGCATCACACCGAAATGGAATCCCTCCAGCGGCAATTCGAGCAGGATAACGCGGCCAATGAGGCCAAACGTCAATCGGCCTGGAATGACCTCGAAAACCGGCTGAAAACGGGGCTGGCTCAAATTAAGGCCCCGACCATCGTCAATCCGGGTTCCACCGAACTCG
>JAKAZF010000060.1 GCA_021826605.1 Planctomycetota bacterium
GGCCTTCTGGATTTAACGCGGGAAAGTGATAATACCAGTCTTGGTGCCGAATTGCTGGAGGAAATTTATCCGGCTGATCACACTTCGGCTGGACAATCAGGAACCGGATCGTCGTCGGGAATTTTTAATCAGGCTGCCGGATCTCCGGCCGCGGGATCCATTGCATCCTCGGACGTTGGCATGTCGTCGCCGGGTTCCGTCACGATGGGCAGGACTGCGGAATCATCAGTACAATCCACAGCGCCAACTTTTGCGCCGATGTTCGAGGCGGCGGATGCCTCTTCCGGCCTTTTCGGAGGTCTGGCCTTGGGATCCGCCTTCGTGATGGTCATGACGCTGATCGCGGCTGCGGCGGCATTCCAGGGATTTGTACCGACATGGGTGCCTTTCCTGGCCAAAAATGTGCTGATGCTGATTTTGTTTTTGGTTGTAATATCGGCATTGTTGGCCTTTGCCGGTTATCTGGCCGGGAAAGCTTCGGATTAATTGCTGGTGCCACTGCGTGGTTGCGGCGGCAATTTTTCCGATTCCGGCGTGTTATGAATATGGTGGAAGGGCATGGAGGCCCCGACGGCGCAACAACCGGCGGTCTTCCATTTCCTTATGAAATATATTGACGAAACGCTTTACTATTTCAACGGATTCGTTCAAACTACGCCGTTGAGGCAGTGGAGCATGGACTTTTATGGAGACATTATCTATGAACGGTAAAATGACGCACAAACTCATAACCACAACATTGCTGGCCGGCCTTACTGCCGGACTTTTTGGATTGACCGGCTGCGTCTCCGAAGACCAATATCAACGGTTGCAGACCGCTTTTAATCAGGCTAAATCCCAGCTTGCGGCGGATCAGAATGAATTGCTGCGGTTGCGCGGTGAAATTTCCGGTTTGAAACAGAAACTTGCGGAAGATGAACAGCTTTTGCAGGCGCAGGGGGGGGGTACCGCCGCCTTGCAAAGTGAAATTGCCGCTCTCAAGGAGCGACTGGCGAAGCTGCAATCGCGCTACAACAAGCTGTTGGCCTTGGCCGGCGGGGCACCGCGGTTGCCGGCATCAGTGAACAACGCGCTGGAACGGTTGGCGGAACAATATCCCAATCTGCTGGAGTACAACAAAAAACTGGGCCTGCTGCGTTTCAAGAGTGATCTGCTGTTCGCGCTGGGCAGCACCGAAGTTCGGCCCGCCGCCAAACGGGCGTTGGCGGAGTTTGCCCAGATTCTTAATATGGCCGGCATATCGGATAATGAAATCCGAATCGTCGGCAATACCGATGATGTTCCGATTCGCCGCAATCGTGCTACTACCATGAATCCAACCAACTGGTATCTTTCCACCAATCGCGCTATATCCGTCATGTATGTTCTCCGTCATGACGGCGTCATTGACCGCAGAATGCAGGTTGCGGGCTGGGGCAAAACCCATCCCATCGCCGCCAATGCGCCACATCATCGTGGCAACGCGCTGAATCGACGCGTGGACATCTTTATTCTTCCGGTGAAACTCAAGTATAATCCCTATGTTCCCGCGTCCGAGCAGGTTGTGCCCGCCGGCAACCCGACCAATCTCGCCCCGGCGGGTAGCACGCCGAATATGACGCAGAATCCACCGGAAACAGTACCGGTGCCCGAGAACAATAATAATTAAAGGCAAGTAATCTGCTGGTTTATCGCTGGCCCGGCGGGACATCACCTTGCCGGGCTTTTTTTTTTGAGAATATTTTCTGTTGCTTCCTGGGGAACTGGAATCACGCATGACCGAATCGAACGACACGCTCAACAACTATTCCTCGCCCAGTACATCGGCACGCGCGGAACTGCCCGTTGAACCGGCGAAAATACGCCACAATATTCTGTTCCTGCAGAAATTTTTCCGCCACGGTACGCGGATCGCTTCGGTCTGGCCATCCAGCCGTTTTATGGCCCGGGCCAGTTTTTGCCATGCGGATTTCAGCACCGCGCGCTGCATTGTGGAATTGGGGGCCGGAACCGGTCCAATTACATCGGAGATTCTTCAGAAGGTTAGACCGGAAACGCAGTTCATCTCCCTGGAACGCGATATTGACTTTGTGAATGTTTTGCGAAGGCGTTTCCCGCACCGCGCCAATCTTCGGATTCTGCAGGGGAACGTGGCGGATCTCGACGCAATTCTGCGTGACAATGGCATTGAGCCGCATGGCGTTGATTGCTTTGTCAGTGGACTCGGTACGCCGAGTCTTCCCGCTGCGGTGCGGCGGGATATGTTTTCCGCGGTGCGAAAATATCTGCGTCCGGATGGTGTTTTCAGCAATATCACGGAAATTCCATTGTATTATCTTGGATTCTATAAATCTTTATTTGAACATGTATCATTCCGCTTTGTGCTGCGCAATATGCCGCCGGGCGGTGTGTATCACTGCTGGGGCATCCGCCCGGAATCACGAAATTAAAATTTCACATAAGTCCGAGGGGAGCGGTCATCCACGGTGACAGAGCACTAGGTTCCGGCTCGCGCCGTCGCTGCCTGAAGTTTTCGCTGCTGGGCCGCAAACCGCAATTGCGCATCAATAAATGGCTGTACATCTCCGTCCAGCACGCGCTCAGGCTGAAAAACTTCATATCCATTGCGATGATCCTTCACGCGTCGATCATCAAGCACATAGCTGCGGATTTGCGATCCAAACGCGATTTCCCCCTTTTCGCCATAGAGCCGCGCCAGTTCCGCATCGCGTTTGGCTTCTTCAAGTCTTTGCAGACGCGCTTTGATAATTTCCAGCGCCAACGCTTTATTCTGCACCTGCGATCGCTCGCTGGTACAAACCACCTGAATTCCCGTAGGCTTGTGGGTGATGCGGATGGCCGATGCGACCTTATTGACATTCTGCCCGCCTGGTCCGCTGGCCCGAACAAACGCAATAATTTCCAAATCCGCTTCGGGGATTTCCAGTTCCTTGTCCGCTCCTTCGAAAACCGGTGTGACATCGACGCTCGCAAAGCTGGTGTGCCGCCGGGCGTTGGCATCATACGGGCTGATGCGCACGAGGCGATGTACGCCGACTTCACAATTCATATTGCCGGTGGCATACGATCCCTTAACCAGCAATGTAATCCGGCGGATGCCCGCCTGTTCGCCATCGAGGCGGTCCACTTCACTGACATCCCAGCCGCGCCGCTCAAAATAACGTAAATACATGCGTAGCAGCATATCCGCCCAATCGCACGCTTCCGTCCCGCCGGCACCGGCGTGAATCTGAATGAAGCAGTCGCTGCCGTCGTGAGGGCCTACAAAAAGCGCCTGAAGTTCCAACGCATCAACTGTTTGTGTCAGGCTGGTCAAGGCCTGATCCGCCTCTTCGAGCATGGCGGCGTCCTGCCGGCCCATTTCCAGCATCACAGGAATGTCCGCCAGAAAGCCTTCAACCGATACCAGCGGATCCATAATAAGTTTCAGCGTTTTTAATTCGCGAATGGTTTTTTTGGCCTGCTCCTGATTATTCCAGAAATCCGGCGACCCCATGCGCTGTTCCAGCGCTCCAAGCTGCCGACGTTTTTCCGCCACGTCAAAGAGAGTCGCGGATGTTTTGAACCCGCGCCTCCAGCGAGGCCAGAACGGCCTCCATATTTTCCCGTGCCATATCGGCTCCTTAAAAGAAACATTTTAGCCGGAATTCCGCTATTTTGCCATGAAGCGTTCTTATTTTCTCCGCGTGCCGGCCCCATGCGCTTGCAACGCGAAGCAATGCCTTGCATACTCAAGAGTATTGAGTGCGGCGATGGTTGCCGCGATATTTTAGGAGATGGCAATGCCAAAACTGACAGTTGAAAATATAGGCGTTTTTGAAGTGCCCGCGGGCACCCGGTTGGTCAATGCCCTTACGGATATTGTTAAAATCGATCAGTTTCACGCCTGCGGCGGCCACGCCCGCTGCACTACCTGCAGGGTGCAGATTGAGCAGGGTGAACCCCATAAAATCACAGAAGCGGAAAAAAGCGTTATGAAGGAACGCGGATTGGCGGCTCAGCCGGGATTGCGTCTGAGCTGCCAGATTCTTTGTGAACAGGATATGACGGTTCGCGTTGTCAGTCGATGGAAGGGCACGGGAGCCAAAGACGCCGGCAAACGCCCCGCCGATGGCATTGAGCCGCCACCTGTTTGGATTGAAAAATCCGCCGGATAATCGCCGCGCCATCCGCGCTGGGATAAAATTCTGACGAAAATTATCATGCCGCATACTGGCACATCGGGCCGGGTCTTGGTAGACTTCGGGGATGAAAGATTGAGGTTACGCTATGTCGGAATTCAGAATAATCCCTTCGCTGCTGGTGCTTTATCGTATTGACCATGAATTGCATGAATTCAGAAACCGGCTGGCCGCGGTATTAAAAGACCAGGTGGTGATAGAAAATAATATCAAACGCCTCGGTGTTACGCTCGCTGAACTCGAATCCGCCGGTCAAAAACTACAGGCCACCAACAACTCCCATGAATTGGATATGCGATCCCGGCAGGAGCACATTGAAAAAATGCGCACCAGCCTCAATAACGCAAAAACCAACAAGGAATATTCCGCTATTTTAATTCAGATTTCCGCGGAAAAAGAGGAAGTCAGTAAAATCGAAACCATCATTCTTGATCTCATGGGACAACTGGAAAGTAACAATAAATCGGCGGTCACCGTTCGTGAGCAGCTTGCTGCCGCTGAAAAGACGCTTGATGAGTCGCGCCGCGGAACCAGTCAGCGGGTGGCTGAACTTGAGCAGCATATCCGTCAACTTGAAGAACAGCGCCAGCACGCCGTCAAAGATGTGCCTCCTGAATCACGCTCACAATATGATCGCATCTGCAAACGATATCCGGGCGATGCCATGGCCCCCGTTGAATTTGTGGAGACCGACATGGAGACAATAACCTGCGGTGGCTGCTTTATGGGATTAAATATCGAAGATGTCAATTTGGTCCGTGGCCGGGATGAAATCCGGCGTTGCCAGTCTTGTGGCCGGATTTTATACCTTCCGGAAATGCTGCCCCAGACAACCGTTTCAAAATAAACCGGATGCCGGCGCGTGGAATAACAGCCCTGATCTTAATGGTGCGAAGCGTCCATGTGCCAGAAGTTCCGCATTCGAGCAGGCCGTTAAAATGATGGAAACGCTTGTCATTCTGTGGAGACATGACATTGGACTATAGCTGGCTGAGAATGCAGTTTGACGGCGGATCACGCGGAAATCCAGGCCCCGCCGGTTGCGGTGTCATACTCTCAACGCCGCAGGGTGAATTGGTGTATGAGTTGGGAGATTTTCTCGGTAATCACACCAACAACTATGCGGAATACATGGGACTTATTCGCGGCATTGAGGCCGCCATCAATCTGGGCGTGAAAAAATTGGAAATTCGGGCCGACAGTGAACTGGTCGTGCGACAGATACTCGGCATTTACCGGGTGAAAAACGCCACGCTTAAACCGCTGCACCAGCAGGCCATCGCTTTATTGAAAACGGTTCCGCACTGGTCTATTGAACATGTTTACCGCGGCGCAAATGCGCGGGCGGATGAATTGGCCAACATCGCGATGAATCGAAATCGAGCCATCCATGGCGGACCGGGCGCGGAATTACTGCATCCGAAGGAACGGTGTGGACCACCCACGGTCTAACGCACCCGCGTAGCGCGATTTCCGAGCGCGCCAGTGGAATTTTTCAGACGCATCTGTTATTATGCTTTCCTGCTCCGCGGGCGTGGCGGAATTGGCAGACGCGCTAGATTCAGGTTCTAGTGTCCGTAAGGACTTGGAGGTTCGACTCCTCTCGCCCGCATCAATATCCGGAAGTTTTAGGCATCGCGAAGAAATAACGTGAGCAATTATGGCGCAGGAATTTTGACCGCCGGCTAGTGCCCTGTTCAACCCGTAATTACGGGTTGAACAGAGCACTAGGCGCTCGCGAGGCGCATATCCGCATGGATTCTGTAACGAGCGGGCAACGCCGCCGGCGGCCAAAAGAACCAGCCAGAATGCTCAGGTTATTTTTTCGCGATGCCTTAGTCCGCACTTGCACGATTCACGCGGGATTCGCCGCCAGCTTGTACATCACAAAATGCACCAATGTGTTCACCGTAAAAACATCCCGGAACTTGCTGATATCCGGATCCTGCTCAAACGTGGTCATATCGGCAACCGCAAAAGGCATTCGCTTTTTCAGCTCGTCAAGCCCCTTCGCTGTAAGCTTCCCATTGCTCACGAGTTCCGGATTTGTCAGGAACGATTCAATGCTCATATCACCAGGCTGAATTTTGATGCCAAACGCTTTTTCAAGCTGAAACTGGATATCCAGATAGTCAATGGATTCGGCACCGAGGTCCTGCGTGAGTTTCGCCTGCGGTTGAACTTCATCCGCATCAACCGCCAATGCGGAAGTCAATACATCGCGTACTTTGGAAAACACTTCTTCTTCTGTCATGGCCATTGTAAATCCCCTTATCCTTCTGTAAACATTACCTGAACTTAATCCAATTACACTTTACTTAAGTCTCTTGGCCGCTGATGGCAGGCCCGGTCGCCACTTACGCCGCAATCGATCGCTGAAGCTCACGCCACCGACGCCGCATATTATCAATGATAACCTGATCAAGGGCCGCCAGATTTGTGTCACTGTCCGCCAGATTCTTATGTGCCAGCTCCAGCCGCCCTTGAATCGCCGTGGCCTGTCCGACGGAACCCCGAATCTTGAATTCACTGCGCATCGCTTCCAATCGAATAACATCCACCTGAATATGCAGTGCGTTGCCCGGCGAAACAAATGTCCCATACCGGATTCCGCGGACTTCCTTGAGTACAACCAGGCTGTGTTGAAACTGGTCCCATTCCCGGACCAGCCACGCGGCCGCCTGTATTGCCGCTTCCAGCATCATAACGCCCGGTAATACCGGAAAGTCCGGAAAATGATCCGCGAGATATTCTTCCGCCAGACTCACCTGCTTGATCATGGTAATGGATCGAGCTGATTCATGTCTTATCAGAGCGTCAACGAGAATAAATTTCAAACGCGGCAACCCTTTGTCGGCCATCCCACGGGGAAGCGCATGCTCCATCAGCCGCAGGGATTGCATATTTTTACCCGTTATCAAGGGTTTTGACAAGAAGCGCCGGCCTTATCTTCGGCGGTGGGGCGCGGCAATAAATCAAGGCATTGCGCCGGAACACCCGATTGCAATTGTAGCCGCGGGTACTTGCACCGCACGTTTTCGGCGATGTTTTGAACCACGGGTAAAGGAAGGCGGAGGTCAAGCATGCTGTCGCTGCGGCGGTGATAACGAAGTTAACCGCAAAGGGGCGTAAGAACGCAAAGGGGTGACGACCGCTTTTGAACCACGAGGTAACGGAGGTGAGCGGAGGGCTCGACGGGGAGTAGTCACAGAGATCACAGAGGCGACAGAGATGCGACGCGATGACGACCTCGGCGGCGATAATTGCCACGACGTAACAGATCGCGACCTGATGTTTAGCGGGCGGAGGCGGCCTCGCCGCGCCTTAGGGATGAATATACTATGGACCGTCGCTAGATTCCCTAGATTCTGGCGGATAGTAGATTTGGAGACTCGAATGGAAGCCTTTGGATATACGAGCAATGCTCCGGATGCGGAGCGCCCCTTGGAATTGCGAGAAGTGACCTTGCTCCTAACGATGGGGGAGATCGATGCAGTAATCGCATTTCTAGAAAACGTACGGAGCCGATTCGAAGATTGTACGCCGACATCCGGGCGGTCGCACCTCCATTTGAAAGATTGGTGGAAAGCGTGGAGCGATTCTCATCCGGACATAATCGTCGCCTACCGTAGCCCTAATTTTCATGATAAGCCATAATCGCACTGAAGAATTGGGACAGTCACCTATAAAAATGGACATCGAAGTCGATGGCCAAAGCGAATTGCAGTTGATAAGGCAGTTTGAAGCAGTAAATGGTGCGGCGGAAATTTCCACCACGCCGTATGTTGGGTATACTTAATTATGATCCATCGAATGGTTCAAGGATTACCAGTATGGTCTATCCCAACGGCAGAACGATTGATTATTCCTACGGCTCCGGCATGCGCAATGCCAATGCCGCTATCAATAACCTCGGTTCATGGACGCCGATAACAAGCAGTATAGAGCCGATAACCTTTGGCCAAAGCTTCAATGATCTATTGAGTGGGGAAGGCTTCGCTGCCCGCGCCCTTCAAATTGCGCCGAACATGGAGCAGCAATTAACAACTGCATCGCTATTAGGCGGTCAGCCGGATGGCTTAACTATTGGAAAGAATATCACGCCCTCGGTAGATGATCCCCAAACCTCTAATACTTACAAAAATGATTTGTACCTATCATGGATGTATCAACGATCTGTAGTTTCATTGAAAAATACAAAGACATTGATGCCATGGATTACAGATAGCGGCAGTTCCATCCCGAGGCCCAATAGCATTCCGAATGATCCAGCCGATCCGAAGATCATCAATTCTTGGGTATTCGCCTTTGCGCATCAAGAGGTTTTTGGCATACTCTTAAATCCGAGGGTAAATAAATGAATTACCGACAAGATAGTTTACGTCCATCTATCAGAATGATCATGGTGCTCGTAATTGGTTGCAGCTTCATAAACTTGTGTGAGTCCCACAGTGAAGCTGCACGGATAGCCCTTAATGTTAAATCGGCACAATTCTGGCAAAATGCAACATTTGCTGTTGTAACTGTGCGAAACTGGAAAAAAGTGCAGGGGCAATATGTAGAACGATATTTAGCAAACGTCCGGGTATTAGCTATTTTGGCAACAGAACATCATATTCCAGATAATCTGGAAATATGGATAAATAAAGGCGATCTGTCCGAGGCGGGTTCAATTTGCCCCGGAGGTACGTTTGTGGTATTCATGCTAAAGGGTCGCGGTGGTCGTTGGTCTATTCCAAGTGATGTTACGGCGATCATACCTAGAGAAAGTAATTCATGGCCGGTCAAAGGAATTTCTGACCCAGTTGTATCTTTAGTCAGTGCTCAAATAAAAAAACTGACTACCGCAGCCGGTGTTCATCCACGAGCGTGGATTTCTCATGCGTCAACTAACCAAATACAATCTGAACCAACGACGGCCCCCGGCATCAACAAACAGATAATGACCAGTTCATGGTTGCCATGGGGTCATGGTTATACGACCGAAACGGGCATCAATTTCAGAGGGAGATTTTGGGCAACCAATTCAGTTGTTGTTTTACGCATTAGTCGTCTGCTGCCGCAACGTTATATCGCTGCTTATTATCCCCCAATGGCCACGGAAATATCCGCGCGGGTGGTATTGGTGTGTGCGACGGATTTACCCGTTCCAACAAAGATTAATCTAACCTGTATTTGGGCCAAAGGCATTGTAGGAAAGGTACTGCCACCATTTCGTGTAATTAAGCCGGGGGCGCTATTTCTTGCAAGCATATATACGCCAGAATATTGGTATGGACGAAACAAGGGAAAAGTTGTAACGAATTGGCTGATTCAACCAAATATATTGGTAGCATTTATGCCAAATAAGATGTCGCTGGTTCCGATTTCGGGTTTAAATGACCCAAAGCTGCAACAAACTGAAATAAAAGTGGCTGCCGTCCGGAAGGAATATTGGAAGGGATGGGCGAAGTATCAGTTGGCTCATCCATAATGTCTATTAGAAAAGTGAAATGGAGTCGTGGTTAGTCAATGGAAAAGGTGGCGG
>JAKAZF010000061.1 GCA_021826605.1 Planctomycetota bacterium
GCCGGTGCGGCGCTTTGCGAGGCCGGCGCGGCGGGCGCGTCCGCGACTATCCGTCCAAGATAGTCCGGCAGTTCAACGCCACCGATATCACGCATGACCTGCATCATCGGCGGCATGCTTCGTGCCATGCCCTGAAGAAAATTGGATGTCGCATTGCCGCTCTGGCCGGCATGGCCGCCTTCCCATACCACTACCTTATCAAACTTGATATTGGAAATCGCGGTTGCCGCGGTCTCGGCGAGTTTATCCATGTGTTCGAGCATCAGCATCTGAAACGCCCGGTCGGAGCCACCGCAGGCATCAATGATCATTTTCAAGCCTTCAGCCTTCTTCGCCAGCGTTTGATATTGGCCGCGGGCTTCAGCGTCAATTTTCACAAAAATCGCATTGGCCTCCGCTTCGGCCTCCATGCGCCGCTTTTCCGCGGCGGCCTGCGCATCAACGAGTATCTTCGCTTTCTCCGCTTTGGCCGGTGCCTCCAGCGCCGCTCGACGCTCCGCCTCCACACGCTGGGCATTGGCGAGGGCCGCCTTGGACATCGCAATATTTTGCGCTTCCTCCACGCCGGCCTCGGCTTCGCGCTTTTTCGTTTCAGACAACTGGTAGGCCGTCGCCTGTTTCACCTGCAATTCCGCCTGGGCGGCGGCTATATCCGCCTGGGCTTTACTCTCACCGGCGATGGCCTTCGCGTTGGCTTCCGCCACGGAAATACGCATGATCTGTTCGGCGGACTTCACCTGCGAGTCGCGGTCAAAGACCGCCGTCTGCTCCGCGACCTTGCGTTCCTTATCAAGCTCCGCAAAACGCACGGCCTGATCGCGCTGCGCCGCGGCTTCGCCGATCTTCTGATCGCGCTCCAGCTCCGCCACCCGCACCGCCTGATCCTTCTGGGCTTCGTGCAAGCCGATTTCCCGCAACTTTTGGGCATTGGCAACCTGCACCGCTCTTTCGCGCTCCGCATCGGCCACGCCGCCCGCCCCCAGCTTCTCCTGCTGGGCCACATCCACCATGGCCTGCTGAACCGCCTGGGACGCTGCCTTCTTGCCAATCGCGACGATATAACCGGACTCGTCGGTAATATCCGTGATATTCACATTAATAAGTATCAATCCAAGTTTGTTGAGTTCCGGCTCCAGCGTCAGTTGAATATTTTTCAGGAACTGCTCCCGATGCCGAGTGATGTCTTCAATCCGCATGGAGGCGATCGCATCACGGAATTGCCCGAAAATAATATGCTCCAACCGCACTTGTATCTGCTTCATATCCAGCCCCAGCAGACGGATGGCGGCATTCTGCATCAGTTCAGGCTGCGTGCCGATGGCTACCGTAAACACGCTGGGAACATTGACCCGGATATTTTCAATCGACAAAGCGCCGGTCAGCGGTATTTCGATCTGCAAGGGTTCAAGGTCCAGATACGCGAAGTCCTGAATCAGCGGAAGAACAAACGCCGCTCCTCCATGGATGCACCGCGACGTATTTCCGCCGCTGACTTTACCATAGATCACCAGAATCCGATTGCTCGGACACCGCTTGTATCGGCTCAGTGTCAGAACCACAAAGCTCAGAAACAACACCGCCACAAATGCCGCCAGCAGCAACAATGCGGTGGATCCCGTCAACATCGCCAATCCATACATTCCCACGACATTCATGTTCCATAACCTCCGTTCGAGACTAAATATCAACACGCGTCGGCACCGACGATGCCGTCACAACCTCAAGAGTATCCGAATTTTTCACGCCGACAACCACGATGGCGTCGCCCTGATGCAATTCCGCATCCTGATACGTAATCGCGGCGTATTCCATCGTCCGGCTGCGCACGTTCACAAGTACCTTGCCGACCCCCGCACTTCCACCGGGAACTGACAGATACACCGTGCCAGATGAACCGATCGCATCCTGTATGTCAATGGTACCATCCGAATCCATCCCCATGAGCATCCGCAACAATGTGGCCACGAGAAAACTCGCCGCCGCCGCGCTGACCAATGCCAGGGGAAGCACCAGCCACACCGCCCAGGACTGCGACATTGCCGCCATTCCCACCAGCCCGAAAACCGTCAGGGCCGCCACAATGCCCTGAAAGCTCATCATCGCGCTAAGCCAAGAACCCTCCGATTCGGAGTCCTCCTGATGGCCGCCGACATGCCCGTGGCCAAGTACATGCAGCACAAACTGGTGCAGATTACCTGCATGACCTGCAGGCTGCCCCGACCCCGACGGCAATCCCGGATGCGTTCCTCCGGGAATCCCATGGCCCATCCCCGGCAGATGTCCCGACGGAAGATGATGCACTCCGGGGATATGCCCGCCCAGGGAGAAAAGGCTCAGCACAAACTGGCACAAAAACAGTGTGCCACCCACCACCGCGCAAATGATAAAGAGCATTCCGAGCATGATTCAACACAACTCCCGTCAGACCGCCTGGGAGCGGATTAAACATTCTCAAACCAGTATATGGATTATCCACCCTTTTTGCGCGCTTGCAAGCACATTCCATGCGCACCAAGTCATGGGGGTGTGGCAATTAATCCGAATCAGAGTTCCGGGGTGCGAGTTTTCAGGACCAACCCTTCTCTATGCGCCGGCATTTATGCCGCTGCTTTCGCCGTTCGCCCGGAAATATGGCCGCACCCAGTCATAGACGGAAAAAATTCAGCGCTTGTCGCGCTCGATCAGGGCGTAGGCGTTGTGATTGTGGATGGATTCAAAATTTTCACTTTGAATGCTGTACCATGTAATCTGCTGATTCTGTTCCATCATCAACGCCAGATCGCGGATGATGTCTTCCACAAATTTCGGATTGTCAAATGCCTGTTCCGTGACGAATTTTTCATCCGGGCGCTTCAAAACGGCATACACCGGAGCGCTGGCGGCGGATTCCATGATTTTCACCAGATCTTCAATCCAGAGCGTGCCGGTAAAGCGGACGCGCGCACTGATTTCGCAGCGCTGATTGTGCGCGCCGTAGGCGGAAATTTCCTTGCTGCATGGGCACAGCGATGTCGCCGGGGCCTTGACGCCAAGAATAAAATCATCGCGACCGTTGCTGACACCTTCAAAAGAACAGGCATAATCCATCAGACCGCGGGCACCGGTTACAGGTGCCTGTTTCTCAATAAAATAGGGAAACGTCATTTCAATATGGGCGTCATTGGCCATGAGCCTGGTTTTCATTTCATGCAGAATCGGAATAATCTGCGCGGGTGTGATGCTGCGGTGATACCGATTGAGAATCTCAAGAAATCGGCTCATGTGCGTCCCTTTTTTGTGCTTGGGCAGTGAGACGTACAGATTAATCAGGGCCACCGTGTTTTGTTCGCCACCGTCGGGCGTACTGAGCGTAATTGGATAACGCACCGCTTTCACACCGACTTTATCAATGGCGATATTCCGCACGTCTTGCGCGGATTGCACATCCGCCAATTTGCCGGCCAGGCCTGATGTTTGATTTCCTTGCGCCATATCGACTACCCGCGTCACAGTTCAACCTCCGGCGACAACATATCCTCACGGCTACCCGACAACTACGTGGTGGCGGCAGCGTTCCTGTTTGACCGTGGCATTTTACCGCTCAAACAGATTCTCGTGCGAGACGGTTAATGCTAGGCGGCTTTTTTCACGAAAGCAACCTTCCTTAGGCATCGCGAAAAAATAACCTGAGCATTCTGGCTGGTACTTTTGGCCGCCGGCGGCGTTGCCCGCTCGTTACAGAATCCTTGCGGATATGCGCCTCGCGAGCGCTTAGTGCCCTGTTCCACCCGTAATTACGGGTGGAACAGGGCACTAGCCCGCGGTCAAAATTCCTGCGCCATAATTGCTCACGTTATTGCTTCGCGATGCCTTAGCCAACTACTTCTTATAAATGTCAGCCGGATCCACCTGCCGCTGAAGCACAAATTCCAATTTAGCCGCCGCTCCGTTGATGCCGGGAACTATTTTCCGGTAAAAACATGACCGATAGCCGTTGTGACAGGCGGAACCCTTCTGGCGCACTTTCATAACCACGGCATCCTGATCGCAATCCACCCGCAGTTCCTGAACTTCCTGAATGTGGCCGCTCTCTTCACCTTTCACCCAGAACTTCTGACGCGATCGGCTCCAGTAGGTGGCTTTGCCGGTGGCGATGGTTTTTTCCAGAGCCGCCTTATTCATAAAGGCTACCATGAGCACTTCATTGGTATCCGCATCAACGGCCACGGCGGTAAGCAGACCCGCTTGATCCAATTTGATGTCCAGTTGCGTTCCCAGTTCCCGTTCTTTGTTGTCTGACATAAAACCTTCCAAACACAAGCATTCATTCCGACGCCCAATCCGTCGCTGATTCCATCCCGCTGCAGTATCTTAAAGTCTTCCGGCCAAGTTGGCGAGGGGCCGGAACGCGACAGTGATTGCAAAAAGAACCTTGCGCTGTGGGCGCGTGGCAATTAATCCGAACCAGGGTTCTGGGGTGCGAGTTTTCAGTACCAACCCTTCTCTTAGCGCCGGCATTTATGCTGTTGATTTCACCGTTCGCCCGGAAATATGGCCACGCCCAACTGTGGGCGCGCGGGTTCGATGAACTACCCAAGTATGGACGGCACGGTTATAAACATGCCATGGTTCATCGGGAGCGTTATATGGCTGAACAATTCCGTAAATTGCTCGTCGAAGTCAAGACCCGCATACGCCAGGCACAAACCTGTGCGGTGTTCGCGGTGAATGCTGAACTCGTGAAGCTGTACTGGGACATCGGTCGCATGATTGACTCGCGCCAGCAACAAGAAGGCTGGGGGGCTGGAATTATTCCCCGGCTGGCTCTTGAGCTTCGTAACGAGCTACCGGAAGAAAAGGGCTTCTCCGAGCGTAATATCAAGCGGATGCTCGCTTTTTACCGCAGCTATCCAAAGCCTGCTCTAATTGTGCCGCAGCCTGCGGCACAATTAGAGCGATCTCTCTTGTGGCTGATCCCATGGTTCCACCATGTTCTGCTGATAGAAAAAATCAAGAACATCACGGACCGCCAGTGGTATATGGCCGAGACAATTGCCAACGGGTGGAGCCGCAACGTGTTGCTCATGATGATTCAGTCCAAGGCGCATCGCCGTAAGGGCAACGCTACGACAAATTTTCAACGGCTGCTGCCGGCTCCACAGTCTGACCTGGCCGTGCAGGCTCTGAAGGATCCATACATCTTTGACTTTCTGACGCTTCAGAAACCATTCCAGGAACGCGAACTGGAGACCAACCTGCTCCACCAGCTTGAACGATTCCTGCTGGAACTGGGGCAGGGATTCGCTTTTGTCGGTCGGCAGGTCCGCATGGAAACAGGTGATCGCGACTTTTATATTGATCTGTTATTTTATCATCTGGGCCTGCATTGCTATGTCGTCATCGACTTGAAAAAAGGCGAGTTTAAACCGGAATACGCGGGGAAGATGAACTTTTACCTCACGGTGGTCGACGACGAACTTCGTCATCCTGTTGATGCACCCTCCATCGGCCTGATTCTCTGTCAGGATCGTAATCACATCATTGCCGAATATGCGTTGCGCGGGTCCAGCAAACCCATTGGTATTTCTGGCTATGAACTTGTTAGATCGTTGCCGGCCGCGCTGCGATCAGCCTTGCCAACAGTTGAGGAGATTGAAACGGAACTCGCCGCCTCCCGATTGCGCGCAAAGAGAACCGGTGGACTTCCGCCCCAAAAATCACGCGCAAAGTCCAGACGAAACACTCCGGCCACGAGAGACCGAACCGCAGTGAAGGTTGGTGGTCGGAAAAAGAGGTAATGCGACCACATTCCGGGTTCCACCATGTCTCCTAATCTTCCGGCAATTCTTCCAACCGCTTTAACGGCTGAACAATGATGGACGCGGGGTGCGTCGGGCAGGCTTGTTCACACATTCCGCAGCCGGTGCAGCCGCCGGGCTTTACCAATACCCGGCCTGAATTCGCGCTGACCACAATGGCATTTTCCCCAATGGGGCACGCATCAAGACACAGGCGACAATCTTCACCATGATGGCGCAGGCACGATTCGTGTGATACTTCCGCGAGGCCCATGCGGATGGCGAATTTATCCACCAGAGTCAGCGCGCCGGTCGGACATGCTTTCATGCAGGCCAGCTCGTCGCACAGCACGCAGGGGGCAATGGCCGGGGAAATGCAGGGGTATCCATCGCCGATATACGCGGAGGCATCAATCTGAATGCACTTGACGGGACACGCCTCCACGCATTTGCCGCAACGGGAACAAAGCGATTCAAATTCTCCGGGGGGTTTGGCACCCGGTGGCCTGAGAATAATTTGCGGCTGCATGGACCGATGCAATCCGGGCATCATCTCCGAAGATTGCTCATCATAAGGTTCAGATGGGAATTGGCTTTCAAAAGCTTCCGTGACCGGATCCATCCGGCTTTCAATCAAGCTGGCGACGGGGGCCAGAATATCACTGAGGCATTTGGCGAAAAATCCACGCCTGGCGGAATTCAGTTCCGGTGAAGATCTGCCGGAAGCTGCATTACCGGCTGATTCCGCGCTGGGCAACGCTTCTTGCGCGGGCGTTGCATCGCCCTCTTCGACGATCGGGGGCTTTGCTTCAGATTGGTGCTGCTTATTTTCCATCATCATAAGAATTATAGCGGTTTATACTGGCAGTGTCGCGGAAACATCCGTGTTTCGCGGTATAATATGAGCCATGGCTCTGCAACCTGATGATATCGTCTGCTTCTGTTTTCACGTTCGATTGCGGAAAATCGAAGCGTTCTGCCGAGTTGAAAAGCCGGTGCACGCATCGCAGAGATCAGAATGCCTTTCCGCCGGCACGGGTTGCGGCTGGTGCCGCCCGGTGCTCAAACAGATTCACCTTCGGATATGTGGTGAACATATTCCCGACTGGCGGAAGATGGTGGAAGATGGCACGACGCAAGCGGCGGCGATGGTGCCCAATTCCGATACCATGGACGCGAAAAGCTGGGCCGCCGGGCGTCAGCGACATATTGCCGCGGGGCTTGGCCGTCCACTGGCGGCAACGACAATTCATGATAATGATAAGATCGCACCCGGACATACACCTGAAACCAAACCTTGATTGTTCACGTGCTCTGTTCCAGCCATAATGATAGGTTAACAGGTATTATCGCCCCGGATGCGCGACAATTTTTTATCGCATGCTCCAATGCGATATGCCGGCTTCCAAACTTAGTTAATGGCTCAATTTCGCTTGCTTATCATGCAACTTCCCTGTCAGTAAACTTGTGGATAAGTCGTGGAAAACTTATCAGCCAGCCATGTCAAACTGTCGTAACTAGCGCTTTTCTAACGCTTTACAAACATTGAAACATTGATTTACCAACATATCAATATCATCTGACAGACATATCTGACACCGTTCCATCAGTTTTACAACCCATTATCCAGACAATAAACATTATCATAAGTTGTTGTATTACAAGCACTTACATACTAATCCATCATTTTCATCCACAACGCGACAGGCCTTATTACGGTGATGATGTTCTTATAAACTCATTATTAATACGCCGAACCTCACAGCCACATTTCAATATCCACCCGCAAATTGTGGATAACCTGTTAATTCAGCCTGTACTGTACTCCCGGTTTACAACGATCTTGACTTTGAAAATCAAGCCTTTTGTGGCAATCTGGATGTTCCGCAATAAGGTCTGACGAAGCACGGCATCAATCTCCATTTTTGCCGTGCTGCTGGAACAGTACAGCGTCAGATGCCCGCGCTGCAACGGGCCTAACGCGATGGTGCGATAGAGCTTTGCTGGCAGTTGAGCTTTCAGTGCTTCATTGGTCAACGCCAGAACATCACCGGATTTGGATATATTCTTGTCAAACCATTTTGGTAGAAAATCGCCGAGTTTTTCCGGCGGATGAGGATCCACCTGCGGGGCCAGAGCTATCTTTCTCTGCAGCCGGTGCAGTCGTAAGCGTTCCTCGCTGTTGCGCAGCTGTTCAAGAGTGTTGGATTCTGCATGTGCCCGCCCCGTCGTTGTGGCTGATAATGCGGACTTTCGGCGTTGCCGTACCGGCGAAGGTCGGGCCGAATCGCCGCGTTCCGCTTCGGCAGGAGGCAAAGCAGATGAACGTAAATCCAATGGCTTATCATTGCCCGCAGTCATAAGGGAGATTATACCAC
The DNA here is from genome assembly GCA_021826605.1 of Planctomycetota bacterium. The sequence goes on from JAKAZF010000061.1 coordinate 8,156, forward strand.
AGCGGTAAGCAGGGACTTTTAGTTTTCGGGGCTGCGTAGTTTTGCGAGGGACAGCTCGATCAAATTTCCAAGCAAATCGTCCATTCCCAAAACGCCGTAAGAACGACAAAGATCGATATAAAAAGTTTTGACTTCAATGGCGATACTTGCTACGATCCATGTTTATAGGAACTGAACAGAGTCGGTAGTCGAGCTAAATACCGATGGGATAGCTGATGCCGCTCAAGATCGCGTAGGCTTACCAGGTGAAACTGCTTGCTAATCTGGAGCACCAGTGGAAGCAGTAGTTATGTTCAAAACAAGGTGTTGCATGCTCAAAACTGCGTCAAAGAATGTGAAGACTTATCGAAAAGCGCGGGCAGGGAAGTCGGCGTGTTACATTGGTAAAGCTGTCTTGCTGGCTGCCGCGATGGTCGTTTCAGCCAAAGGCAATATTTCCGCGGCGGCAAGCGTGCCCAGCAATGCCATTGTCGGTACAGTGGACAATACGAACAAAACGATGACCTTCAACAGCGGCAGTGGATACTTTACGCTGGGATACTTTGATGTTTCCAGCGGGACCTCGGAAGGAGGGACAATTGAAAACGGTACACTCGTGGATTCGCTGGATTCACATGGAAATCCATACCTCGCCATTGTCGATGGTACGCTGCAAAATGTTACGTTGGGCAGCGACCTGACTGCGATTGGTGCCAACGTTGGAAATTTTCAGCTGACTATCGCCAACACAGTGGCTAACCCTGTCGGACTTTCGCCCGATGGTTACGCCATCAATATTGAAAATGGTGAAGCAGTTGATTTTTTGGATGCATTCGACTCAACGACTGGCCAATATGTAGGTCAAACGTACAATGGGACGATAAATCTGTCTGCTGGCTCCCTTGATGTCGGCCAGGCGCTCACGTTTGGTGGCGTGGCCCAATTGTCTTCTGACAGTAAAATATCGGGCGTGAACTTCACCAATACCGGTCAGGTCAATATCGGTGTCAACGATACCTACGCTGGCCTGACTATTAATACCAGTCAATTTACAAACTCAGGAACCATCAACGTTCTGTATACGGACGATTCCTCCGGAGGCTCGCTATCCATTGCCGGCAACTGGACGAACACGACTTCCGGCATTATTGAGTCTTCCGCGTCGCAAGGCTCGACGTTCAACTTCGGCGGTACTTGGAGCAACGCCGGCACGATGCGTTTCCAGCAAAGTGATACGGTCAATCTTGGCGGGACGTTTAACGCCGGGGACGTCGGCTTGGCATCCACCGCTGGATCGCAGGGAACATTTGGGTCCAACGGTGCTACGGTTAACATTACCGGTACACTCGTCAATACCGGCAACACCTTAACATTTGCACAGCCAACCGGCTACTGGACCTTGGGCAGCTTTGGACTTAGCGGCGGCACAATAACCGACAATGGTACTATCCAAAACGGCACACTCATCGACACGCTGAATTCCAGCGGCAACCCATGCCTGCGATTCGACGACGGTATCTTGGAGAATGTGACGCTCGGT
>JAKAZF010000062.1 GCA_021826605.1 Planctomycetota bacterium
GCGTCGCAGAGGGGGAAAAGAAAAAAGCGCCCCGGGCTCGCCAGGCCATGTGATTATTTCTTGAGCTTACGGGGCGAACGCGGTGTGAAAACCAGTTCCTCCGCTGCAACCTCAAAGCTCTCTGAATTTTCATCCGGATTCCCAACCGGCCGCGCACGCACGAGATGTCGGCCCATGGAACCTATAGGCCCTCTATCTTCAACAACGATTACCGGAAGATTGCTGCTCCCAAAGCGGATTTTAGCAGGGCAACCGACCGTGAATCCCACCCGCCCGGCTTTTCTCTGTTTACGACCCCGTATTTTTATCATAACGCGCTCCTGCAAGCCAATGCATTGAATATTATAGCATTTGCTACCACGGTTTAACACCGGTCAAAAGTTCCCATGCACCTGCGGCATATATTGGATAAAATAACACTTAGTGTTATATTATCCAATACCCGTGCTGTTCAGGAGCCGCCGATGTATGACCGATTTCTCACAAAAGCCGTCCTTGCGGCCTTGAAGGATACGCCCGTGGTATTGCTTCAGGGGCCGCGACAATGCGGTAAAAGTACGCTGGTTCAAAGCCTGGCGCGCGGGCCGCACCGGGCCAGATATATTACGCTGGATGACCCTGTGGCACGGGCCGCCGCGGTCAGTGCACCGTCGGATTTTATTGCCGGTATGACGGGGCCGGTCGTGATTGATGAGGTGCAACTTGCTCCCGAGATATTTCGGCCCATCAAGCTTTCCGTAGATAACAATCGCCGACCCGGACGATTTTTACTGACAGGCTCATCCAATATTCTGCTGTCGCCAAGGCTTTCCGATTCTCTGGCCGGGCGAATGGAGATCATTCCACTGCAGCAACTTTCACAAGGGGAGATCGCTGGCAGCCGTGAGGGTTTTATTGACATGGCATTCGGGAAAAAGCCTCCGCCCATGCGCGATTATGCCACCATCAGCCGCGATCGCCTGGCGAAAGTGATCACCGCCGGCGGCTATCCTGAGGCGATCCATCGCCGGGAGCCACGACGGCGGGAGGCCTGGTTTAATTCCTATATCACCACCCTTCTGGAGCGCGATGTGCGGCAACTGGCCGCGATTGACGGCCTGACGCAGATGCCGCGGCTGCTGAGCCTGCTGGCGGCGCAGACCGGCGGCTTGTTGAATGTTGCCGAGCTTTCGCGTGATCTGGGTTTTGCCCAGCCCACCTTGGCACGCTATCTAACGCTGCTGCAGGCGACCTACCTGTATCAGCCGCTGCCGGCATGGTCTATCAATATTCATAAACGGTTAATTAAACGGGAGAAAGTCTATCTCAGTGATACAGGATTGGCAGCGCACCTTCGCAATGTGGACGCGCAGAATCTTGCCGCCCCGCAACACAATATGGGGGCACTGGTAGAGTCGCTGGTGGGACAGGAGCTGCGTAAACAAAGTGCCTGGAGCGCTATGCACCCCAAAGTCTACTACTATCGCACGGCCGACGGTAAAGAGGTGGATTTTGTACTTGAGGGTCGCAACGGCGGAATTGTGGGCGTGGAGGTGAAAGCCAGCCTGAATGTGAAGGCGTCGGAGCTGGCGGGTCTGCGCGATCTTGCCCAGACCGCAGGCAACAGATTTATCCGCGGCATCGTTTTGTATCTGGGCCGCGATGTCCTGCCGATCGGCCCCCATATCACCGCCATGCCCCTTACGGCCCTGTGGACGCCCTGCTGATTGCGACCCGGACAAGAACCGGAAGGATAAAAGATCGTGACATGTATATGTTTGGAGTATTGGATAATCTAACACTTGCCGTTAGATTATCCAACATAATGGCTCCCGGGCAATACGGTGACGGCAACCCGGATGAACGTGATGTCAATCGCTAGATGTGTTTCCGATCCGTCAGACGGTGCCCATCTGTTCCGGGACCCGGCGGCACAGGTATGCATCACTACGCGGCCTGGATGAATTTGAAATCATCCGAAATAACTTATCGGCTGCCGCGGCAAGCATTTTATTGGCAAAGCGTCACGGCGTGACGTTAACGGGGCACGAGCGAACCAGACCGGTATTATCGTCAAGCTCCCAGGCCGCAGGTGGCTGATGTTGCGTTGAACCCGCTGGAACAATCAGATAGACCAACTCCGGCCAGAGAGCCTGTGTGTCTGTGTGGCTTATGGCAGCGCTGTGGTCAGGATGAGAATGGTAGATGCCCACAATGACCTGACGCAGTAAGTCCAACTGTTTCTCCACGCTCATCCATGCTTGCGGGGCAATGGCATAGGCGCGGTGGCGGCTTTCCGGTACCGCGTTGTTGGCCACGGGCACAGTGGAGGTCACGCGCGTGGTGTCGCCGACGGATTCTCCGATCAGAAAACCGCAGGCTTCAAAGGGGTAGTCACGTTGGGCATGGCTACGCAGTACCTCCAGCAGGGGCGCTGTAATAATCAGGTGTCGGCGGGTGTGCGTCATAAAGATTTCCGCTACTGAACGAACCATGCTTATAATAACACTGTCTGGAATAAATGAGTTTCCAGTATTCGGAGAATGTGATGACCCAAAGAGATCACGATCAAACCCCCTCGCCGGGATTACCCCCTGCGTCCGCTGCACCAAAAATCAATTTGAATCCGGAATGGGAAGTGCATCCCCTGGATGTGCATAAACTGAAAAACACCGGAACCGAGATATTAATTCTGGATGTGCGCCAACCGAAAGAATGGGATTTAACCCACATAGACGGTGCCAAGCTGATCCCACTGGACCAGTTGCCGCAGCGCGTTACCGAGCTGGAAAATTGGCGCGATAAACCCATTGTCGTGCATTGCCACCACGGGGCGAGGTCCTTACGGGCGGCAGCCTGGTTACGGCAGGCGGGCTTCGCGCAGGTTAAGTCCATGGCGGGGGGCATAGAGGCATGGAGTTTGCTGGTGGACAAGGCCGTTGGTCGGTATTAATTGTGCCGCCTGCTATCGGGATTGCGGCGGGTCAAAACATAGCCCTGTGCCGGGCTTCAGTGAGGGCCGCACGGTCATGGCGGCCTTGTCGCTTTGCCATGGGGGTATTTTGGCCTATACTTCTGGATTCCGGAAGGGTTTTTTGCAAACTTCCGGATTGGTAATGGTAGTCGTTGAATTGGAATGGGATTTTCTAAGATGATTAAAATTCTTGTAGCCGACAAAATCGCCGATGAGGGCTTGGACCTGTTAAAAGCGCAACCCGATGTAGAATTAACCAATAAACCCAAGTGGAATCCTGGTGAACTCGCCGCTGAAATCGGCAATCATGATGGAGCCATTATCCGCAGCGGCGTGAAAATTAAAGCGTCCGAGCTGGAAAATCCCGGTCGCCTCAAGGCCATCGCCCGCGCGGGAGTTGGCGTGGATAATGTGGATGTAACGGCCGCCACTAAGGCGGGCGTATTGGTGATGAATACGCCGGATGCCAATACCATTACCACAGCGGAACATGCCATTGGGCTGATGATGGCCCTGTCGCGGAAGCTGGCTGCCGCCGATGCTCATGTTCGGGCGGGCCTGTGGGAACGCAACAAATACATGGGCACGCAGTTGGCGGGCAAAACACTGGGGATCATCGGCTTTGGCCGCATTGGCCGTGCAGTGGCCAAGCGCGCACTGGGTCTGGAAATGAAAGTGGTGGCGTTTGATCCATTTTTCTTCGCCAATAATGCCCTGGATGGCCAGGTCTCCATGACCCATGATGTTGAATCCCTGCTGCCCCAGTGTGATTACATCACCGTGCATGTGCCGGGTGATAAAACCAAGGGCCTTATTGACGCGGCCAAAATCGCGTTGTGCAAAAAAGGCGTGCGGTTTATCAATTGCGCCCGTGGCGGCGTTATCAGTGAAAAAGATTTGGCGGAGGCCATTGCCTCCGGGCATGTCGCGGGTGCGGCGCTGGACGTGTTTGAAACTGAACCGCCGGCCAATACTTCACCGTTGTTCGCCCTGGGCGATAAAGTACTGCTGACGCCTCATTTAGGAGCCAGCACCAACGAAGCCCAGACGGCGGTTTCCATTGACGCGGTCAATGAGATTCTGCTGTATCTCCGGGGCAAGGGTATTGAAGGTGCGGTGAACGCCGGCGGCATTGAGATGAATCTTTCCGCGCCGGAAAAGGCGTATGCGGATCTGGCCCAGCGTATGGGCATTATTCTTGGGGCGATCGCGGAAAAGGGCTTCAGTTCCATTACATTGCGCACCAATGGCGAACTGCCCAAACGTATTGCCGCCACCCTGCAGCGTCTGGCCGTGATTGAATTGTTAAAGGGCCATATTGATCAGACTCCCAATGTGGTCAACGTGCTGCATCTGGCGGAGCAGCGCGGTATCAGTATTCGACAGGAGACCATGGGGCAGGCGATGCAGCGCACGCTTCAGCACAGCATCGAGCTGGAAATCACCGAAGGCGATCATCGGCATTCCACCATCGGAACAGTGTTTGCGGATAATTTGCCGCGCGTGCTGGCGATTAAGGGCTATTGGATGGATATGGTGCCGGAAGGTGCCATGGCCCTGATTGTCAACAAAGACCGTCCCGGGGTAATCGGGTTTGTGGGCAATACCTTCGGCCAGCAGAAAATCAACATTGCCGATATGAGCATCAGCCGCAAGGGAGACAAAGCCCTGATGTTGCTGAAGCTGGATGCTCCACCGACGGCGGAATGTTTGGCGGCTCTGCAGAAAGATTCGGGAATTGAAGTAGTCAAGACGTTTGTCCTGCCGGCCTTGCCGTCGGCGGGGGCGTGATTCAGGAAGCCGGGCTATGGCAAAACGCATCGCAGGTGAATTGCGGAAATTATCCCGGTTTCAATGGGATGATAAGACTTTTGCCGCAATTTTTAGCGCTCTGGGGGAACCCACGCGGGTGCACATCATGGAAATTCTCCCGCGCGAGGCCATTTGCGAAGATATGTACAACGTCATTGAATTAGCCCGGGAACTGGGACTGACTCAACCCACGATCTCGCATCATTTGAAACTTCTGCGCACCGCGGGCCTGGTGAAAAGCCGCCGACAGTGCAACAGCGTCTATTTTTACGTGAATCAGCCGGTGGTTCGAGCGTGGCTCAATGAGGTCGGCAAGCGTTTTGGCTGCGGGAGCGGCGCTTAGACGGTGCAGGCCGGTGCGTTACTAAGTGTTATGCAATAAGAATCATTTAATGGTTGGTGCAGGCCCGGCAGATCGGCAAATTGGAATGAGCTGACGGCGGGCCGCAATAAACCGGGAGTCAACACGGTGATGAATCTCTCTTCAGGATGGTCCATTCAAGATGCCGTGGATACCTACGGAATCAATAACTGGGGCAAGGGATATTTTTCCATTAATCCACAGGGCAATGTAGCGGTGCACCCGGAAAAAAATCCGCAACGCTCGATCGATCTGAAAAAGCTGGTGGACCAATTGATTATGCGCGATATTCAATTGCCTACGCTGGTGCGGTTCAGCGGCATTCTGCGCCACCGCATGGGCGAAATGAACGATGCCTTCCAAAGCGCTATTGCGGAAAATAATTACAAGGGTAAATATATCTGTGTTTACCCCATTAAGGTCAATCAGCAGCGCCATGTGGTAGAGGAAATTCTGGAAGTTGGTGCGCAGTACGGCTGGGGACTGGAAGCCGGCAGCAAACCGGAACTGCTGGTGGTGCTGGCGCTGACCAACGGCAAAGACACGCCCATTATCTGCAACGGATTCAAAGATGATGAGTTTATTGAAACCGTGGTCCTGGCGCAAAAGCTGGGCAAAAAAATTATTCCCGTCATTGAAAAATTCACCGAACTGGAACTGCTGATTAAATACGGCGAAAAGCACGGCGTGCGCCCGCAAATGGGAATGCGCGTGAAACTGGCAACCCGCGGCAGCGGGCGCTGGGAATCCTCCGGCGGGGCGCGCAGCAAATTCGGGCTTTTTGTCGCGGAAATATTGCGGGCCTTGGAATATCTGAAAGAACGCAACATGCAGGACTGCATCAAGCTGCTGCATTTTCATCTTGGCAGCCAGATCACCAATATCCGCACCGTTAAAAATGCCCTCAACGAAGCGGCACGCGTCTACAGCGAACTGGCGCGCGCGGGAGCGGGATTGGAATATCTGGATGTCGGCGGCGGCCTGGGTGTGGATTATGACGGCAGCCAGACCAATTTTGAATCCTCCACCAATTACACCCTGCGCGAATACGCCGGTGATGTGATTTTCCGCATCCAATCCGTGTGCGATGAGTGCGGCGTCAAGCATCCGACCATTATCAGTGAAAGCGGCCGGGCGATGGTCGCGTACCACAGCCTGCTGGTATTTAATGTCCTGGGCGTCAGCGGCTTTGACTATTTTGATGTACCGCATGAACTGCCGGCCGGCGATGATATTCCGCAGCCGGTCAAAGACCTTTTTGATTCCTGGAAAGATGTGAACAAAAAGAATTTTCTGGAAATATATCATGACGCTTCGCAACAGCGCGATGAGGCTCTGAATTTGTTTAATCTGGGGTATTTGAGCCTGGAATTACGCAGTCTTACTGAAAAGCTCTATTGGAGCGTATGCGGCAAAATCCTGAAGGTGCTCAAGGAAATTGAATACGTCGGCGATGATTTTGAAACGCTGGAATCTCAGCTTTCCGATACCTATTTCTGCAACTTTTCGCTGTTTCAGTCCATGCCGGATTCCTGGGCCATTAAACAGTTGTTCCCCATTATGCCCATTCACCGCCTGGCGGAAGAACCAACCCGGCGGGGCGTATTGGCGGATATTACCTGTGACAGCGACGGCAAGATAGATTGTTTTATCGACTTGCGTGATGTGAAAAAGACGCTGGAACTGCATGAATACAACGGCTCCGATTATTTTATCGGGGCATTTCTGGTGGGTGCCTATCAGGAAATTCTCGGTGATTTGCATAATTTGCTGGGGGATACCAATGCCGTGCACGTGGAACTTGATGAAGCCGGTGAAATCCATGTCGATGAATTAGTCCGCGGCGATTCCGTACGCGAAGTGCTGCAATATGTGCAGTTTAATGCCGATGAACTTATGGCCCGGATGCACAAAGATGTGGAACGGGCCGTGCGGGAAAAGACCATCTCCATTGAAGAATCCGCATTGCTGCTGCGCTTCTATGATTCAGGTTTGCAGGGTTACACGTACCTTGAGGAACCACATGAACGGTAAAGATCCGCAGTGGCCGGGCCTATCGCTTTTCGGCTGGTGCTATTGGCTGCCCATGCTGATTACCGGCATATTATTCATGGGGCTGCTCTATTTTGTCACGCCGATTCTCACAGGCCTGATGGCGCTTGTAACGCTGGCATGTATGTTGTTTTTTCGCGATCCGCCCCGTTTTATTCCGGATCAACCCGGCCTGATGGTTTCCCCGGCTGACGGCAAAATTGTTGAAATTACCCGATTGGAACACCACGACGCATTAAGCGGTCCGGCTTTGCGTATCGGCATATTCTTAAGCGTATTGGATGTACATATTAACCGAAGCCCATGTGATGGCGTCGTGGCATCCGCGCGTTTTGAGCCGGGGGAATTTCTTGATGCCCGCAACCCACAGGCCGGCATCCGCAATCAATCCAACACCCTGATACTCCATGCATCCTCGGCTCAGGATCATCCGCCGATCGCGATTGTCCGGCAGATTGTCGGTGCCATCGCCCGGCGGATCATCTGCCCCATTACCATCGGAGCACACCTCAAACGCGGCGAACGCTTCGGCATGATCGCCTTCGGCAGCCGCACCGAATTAATTGTCCCGGATGCTGATACCTGGGAACCTCTGGTGCAAATCGGGCAACAAGTCAAAGGCGGAAGCACCGTGCTATTGCGGAAGCGTTAATTATTGGCGTCTGGCACAAACATGCGAAACAGCGGGTCCTGCATGGCCGTTTCAAACGCGACCGAGCCGGAAACTCCGCCGCCCATGGCGTTGGGAGCATTGTGATATTGCACCTGCGACATCCATTCAACATGGCCATCCCAGAACCCCAGGTTACCTCCGCCATTATGTCGAGCGCTTAAATAATCACCGGTGTTGTATCCGATCGGGTCCATAACTTCATCATTAAACAATGATTTTTGCCCGGATTCTTCCAGAAACACCAGGAATCGCGGGTTGGTAATGGTGGCGTCACGGATAGGATAACTCCACGGCGTCGTGTAGGTTCCGCCTCCGCCGCCGGCACCACTGCCGAATATGGTTGGCAAAACTTTGGATTGTGAATTCAGAAGCGAATTGATGGAATAGCTCCAGAATCCGCCATTTCCCGGGCCGGTTAATATGGTTCTGCCGTCCGGGCTAAGCCGCAAGGCTTGGGCGCTGGTGCGAATACCGTTATCCACCGGACACATGAAAATGCGGGCGAAGCGGTTGTGCAGGGGGTTCAAATTTAAGGTTGCCGCCACACTTCCTGCCGGAGCGGAACCTCCAAAACCCAGCAGGTTGGGCACCATCGGTGCCTGGGGAACACCCGCCATATATGGATAGAGGGCACCATAATAAAGATTGTAATCGGCGGTGGAATTCCAGACGCTGGTTTCCTGAGCCGTCGGATTGGTTGAGTTATTGGCGGGATGAGGAAATAAAATTCCGTTCAGCGGAAATGAACCGTCATTGGTTTGTACATATTCACGCAGGCCCGTGAGAAGCTGCTTGACGTTACTTTCACATACGACCGCATTGGCATCCGCCCGGGCCTGCGCCAGCGCGGGCAACAAAAGCGAAATCAACAGCGCAATAATGGAGATAACCACCAGCAATTCAATCAGCGTAAAGGCCCGAATTGTTTGCCCTGTCCCAATCGTCGCCGGGCGGTCGGTAGCAGAATCATTTTTCATACGTTACCCCTGTTAACAACTGCGTAAAACGCCCTTGGTGATTTTATGCGACCAGATTCCCTTCCGTTTGATCACGGAATCAATATCCAGTGATCCCCGTGTATGGCCTAACGCACCAACAAGAGCGTTGATGCAGTTTACACTAAAGTTTTCTTGTTCGTAATAGTAAAAATATTATCGGATGTCGCGTTATGGGCGCTTCGCGCTTCGCCCAACGGCTGATAATTTTAAGCGATCATGCAAAAGCGTCGTGCATCGCAGAAATGATGTTTCAAATGTCCGCGCCCTGAAAACGAGCGGATCCGGTCTTCCTGTTTACCCTGCTAGAACGCACATCCCAATGTGCCCGCCAAAGCCTTGCCCGATGGTAATGCTGCGTGCCGGCTGCGAAATACTCTGGCCCGTTGGCAGCTCGCCATGCTGATGACACAGTGTTGAAATCACCATGCCTAGCAGCCCGGACGCTCCCAGTGAATGCCCAAGCCAGCGTTTATGGGAAAAAACCGCTGCTTCCGCCTCGCACGCGCGGCCAATGGCTGCTAATTCAACCTGATCATGCTGCGTACCGGCGGCATGGGCATGAACAAACGCAACCTCTTTGCCCGCTGCGCATGCCCTTAGCCCACGCTCCAGAGAATTACCGGCCGGGTCAATGGCCAGCAAGTGCGTTGCATCCGCCGCCAACAGGCAATTCTCCACTTCCACGCTTCCACCATCACCGGCCTGAAGGCATACCGCCGCCGCCGCCTCAGTGATAAAAAAGCCACTGCCCGATGCATCAAAGGGTAGGCAGTGCCGGTGACCGCTTCCATCACGCGCGGCCAGAACGCCCAAATTTTCAAA
>JAKAZF010000063.1 GCA_021826605.1 Planctomycetota bacterium
GGCATGACCATCTCTGTGCCTGCTGGGAGATCCAGCGAGCCGGTCACGTCCGTGGTACGGAAGTAGAACTGCGGGCGGTAGCCCTTGAAGAATGCGGTATGACGACCGCCCTCTTCTTTGGTGAGGACGTAAATTTCCGCTTCAAACTTGGTATGCGGGGTAATCGAACCGGGTTTCGCGATAACCTGACCGCGTTCCAACTGTTCTTTTTCCACGCCACGCAGCAGCAAGCCAACATTATCACCGGGAATCGCCTGGTCCAGAACCTTCTGGAACATTTCCACGCCCGTGACGACTGACTTCATCGGATCCTTATGCAGACCCACGATTTCCACATCATCGCCAACCTTGATGGTTCCGCGTTCCACCCGGCCTGTACCTACTGTACCGCGACCCTTAATGGAAAACACATCTTCCACCGGCATGAGGAATGGCTTATCCATTTCACGCACAGGCTCCGGAATGTAGCTGTCCAGTGCCGCAACGAGCTTCATGATCGGCTCGATGGCTTTGGCATCCGTCGGGTTCTTCAGAGCCGCCACGGCCGAACCGCGGATAATCGGCACTTCATCGCCCGGGAACTTGTACTTGTTGAGCAGTTCACGGATTTCCAGTTCCACGAGTTCCAGCAACTCCGGATCATCCACGAGGTCAATTTTATTGAGGAACACCACAATCCGCGGTACGTTCACCTGCCGCGCCAGCAGCACGTGTTCACGGGTCTGAGGCATCGGGCCGTCCGCGGCGGACACCACCAGAATGGCTCCGTCCATCTGGGCGGCGCCGGTGATCATGTTCTTCACGAAGTCCGCGTGACCGGGGCAGTCAATGTGGGCATAGTGGCGAGCCACTGATTCATATTCCACATGCGATACCGCAATGGTCACAATTTTGCTTGGATCGCGACGACCCTGCTTTTCGGAAGCCTTGGCCACCGAATCATAGGAAATGGCCTGTGCCAAACCCTGTGCCGCCAACACCGTGGTCAGTGCCGCGGTCAAGGTGGTCTTGCCATGGTCAATGTGACCGATGGTGCCTACGTTTACGTGCGGCTTCTTACGTTCAAATACGCCTTTGGCCATGGATAAATACCTCCTGTGGTAGAGAAAATCCAATCATACAAAACACGATCGCGGCAGCCAATACCACGATTAAAAATCCGGTGATCCGACATTTCATTTTTGCCGGGCTAACGCGCACAGCAAACTGAATCGGAGTAAGCTCCGCAGATTCTTGAGCGGCAAAATGGCCCTCGCCTCAACACCTGCGGGATAAAAAAGCTACTGATGGGACTTGAACCCATGACCTCGTCCTTACCAAGGACGCGCTCTACCAACTGAGCTACAGCAGCATGCGGCCATTGTGTTCGTCTCATCGGCTCGACACGGTCAAAATTATCGCCATCCGCTTACCGGACGCCTCCGCCGCATCGCCGTCGGCTAAATTCTCAAAAAGAAAATCCAGCCAAGATTCACTAGTTTACCCGCTGTTTTCCGTCGCTGCAACCAACGGCCACAATTCCAGCAGAACGGGTGTGGCAATTTTTCCGGGCACCCCGCATCAACTCGCCCGGCGAGCCGCCGGGTTTATCCCGGTGGGCTTCAGCATTCCTGTGAAAAGGCGGCTTTTTTACCCCGCCCGAAAAAACTGCTACGCCCAGCAGAACCGAGCAGCTTGAACCTGGAACCTGGAATTCTTTGGAGGCGCTGCCGCTTGCATTTAGCATTCGGCATCGACCATGGGCCGGAAGCGCTGCGCTCCTTGGCAGGTTAAACCAGCCGGCTAACTGTCACCTGTCCCCTATAACCCGCGGCGCCGGCCGCCCCAGGTTGGGCTACGGGACTCGAACCCGCGACCCCGAGGACCACAACCTCGTGCTCTACCAACTGAGCTAAGCCCAACGAATTTCCAAGCCCCTTAGTCTATGAAATCTCCACCCACGCGTCAAATCGGCCCCCGACCCGTTCACGGCTGGGCGTGGCAATTTTTCCGGGCGGGGCCGAATTAACGCTAAATCAGGGGCAAACCACAGCCTTTAGTGCCGACGAGTCAGGAGTATGCCCGAGGTGCTTTTATGATGTATTCCACCTCCGGCAGAGCCGGCGGCTTTGTGAAGTTTTCCTGCACGGTGCGGGGCCCGGATTTATTGCCACGCCCTCACGGCTACACTACAAAGTGGACCCATCGCAATCCCGGCCATTAGCCGGAAAGGTTCCTAAGAAATATCCGATCCCAGCCAATCCCACGTCCGGCCGTCACGGGCTAATAATTCGTTGGCGGCTGGCGGTCCCCAGGAGCCGGGTTCATAGCGGGCCAACGCCGGCGTGCCGGCGGCCCATGCTTCTTCGATGCGGTCAATAATGCTCCATGCACTTTCCACTTCATCCCGGCGGATAAACAACGTGGAATCACCGAGCATGGCATCCAGCAGCAGGCGTTCATAAGCTTCCGGAGAATAGCTGCCGAAGGCTTCGTTGTATTCAAAATCCATGTGGGCCGGGGCGATGCGCGTCACCGTGCCGGGGCGTTTGGCGTTAATCAGCAGGGAAATACCCTCCTTGGGCTGAATGCGCAGGGTAAGAATATTGCGTGCCAGGTTGCCGCCCGGTGCGTTAAATAAAACGCCGGGCGCGCTATTAAAGTGAATGCTGACTTCCGACCCCTGGCGCTTCAGATGTTTACCGCTGCGCAGATAAAAGGGGACACCATGCCATCGCCAGTTGTTAATATTCAACTTAACAGCGGCGTACGTCTCCGTCTGGCTCTCCGGTGCTACGCCGCGCTCCTGAAGGTAACCAATCACCGGCTTACCATCCACAGAACCGGCCATATATTGGCCCCGTACCGTGCGCATGGCCACTTCCTGCGGCGTATGAAACGGCTCAATGGACTTGAGCACGCGCACTTTTTCATCACGAATGGCATCGCCATCCAGGGCCACGGGCGGTTCCATGGCAATGAGTGTCAATAACTGCATAAGATGGTTTTGCACCATGTCCCGCATGGTGCCGGCATTTTCAAAATATCCTCCGCGGCCTTCCACCCCCAGCGTTTCGCCTACGGTTATTTGGACATGATCCACATACCGCCGATTCCAGATGGGTTCAAAAATTCCGTTGGCAAAACGGAATACCAGCAGATTCTGCACCGTCTGCTTGCCCAGATAATGGTCAATGCGATACACCTGTGATTCATCAAACACACGGTTAATGTGCTGATTAAGTTCCCGGGCCGTGGTCAAGTTTCGTCCGAAGGGCTTTTCCACAATGGCCCGCCGCCACGCCTGGCTGTTAAAGGGATCAATATTACCCAGCCCGGCATCCCCCAGACGTTCCACAATCTGCCCGAATTCCGTTGGGCTGGTGGAAAGATAATACAATCTTCGACCGCCGGTATTGAACTTCTTATCCACTTCCGCCAGGCGATCGGCCAAGGCGTGATAACCGTCGGCACTTTCAAACGTGCTCTGATGATAAAAGATCCGCGGTGCCAAATCGCGCCATAATTCAGGATCGACGGGTTTGCAGCGTGAAAACTTATTGATAGCTTCCAGCATTTCCGCCCGGAAATCATCATCCGTCTTGGGGCGGCGCGCAAAGCCGATGACCACGGTGGATTTGGACAACAGCCCATCACGGGTGAGGTTATACAACGCGGGCAGAAGCTTGCGTGCGGTTAAATCACCGGTAGCCCCGAATATCACAATGGCGCACGCAGGCGCAGCCGTTACAGCATTTTTTTCCCCAGCCATGGTAGTTGATCCTTTCATTGAGTTTTCTACCCAAACAAAGATGGGTATTCTACACGCCATGCAGTCTGCTTCAAAAGCATTGGCCGCCGGGGAGGCGACATGCGTTGGCAACGGGCTGGAAATTTGGAGCATGTTTATGACGGATACGCTTTGGGCACCGTGGCGGCTGGAATATATTAAAAGTGTAACTGGGGAAAACCTAGATTGCTTTTTATGCGATCTGGCCCAGCACCCGGAAAAAGATGCCGCCAATTTTGTAGTTCGCCGCAGTGAGTTTGGCATGTTGCTGATGAATCGCTATCCGTATGTCAACGGGCACCTTCTAGCAGCCCCGTATCGCCACACGCCGGATTTGCCCCAATTAACCATGGAGGAACGCGCGGACGTATTGGAACTGGCGATCCTGGGCCAGCAGTTGCTGACCCAGGCGATGAACCCGCAGGGATTTAACATCGGCATCAATATCGGCCGCTGCGCTGGTGCCGGGGTGCCGGGCCATGTACACACGCACGTTGTGCCCCGCTGGAACGGCGATGTTAATTTTATGAGCGTGGTGGGGCAAGTGCGGGTAATTCCGCAGGCAGTTGAAGAAGCCTATCGCCAGATTATGGCGCAACTTGCCAGTGCGTGAAGCGTTGCCGACTTGGCGGAATTTTGCGACAGTCGCTCGATTTTTGCCGCAATTGAACGCCCCACCACCGGCAAAGCCGGCGGCTATATGAAGGGTGGAAAGCGGCGCTTTTAGGGCGTTATCCAACTGCCGCCCCTACTTCTCACGCCAATTGCGCACGGCCGGGTTCTTCACGCCGGGCATGCCTTTAAAGCCGTAACACTTCCAGACATCCAGATGTTTTACCGCCACGCCATAATAATACAGCGGCACGACAAACATTTTGCTGACATGCGCGAAGGCGGGTTTAATGAGCCGATCGAATACCTGCGGTGAAAAAGACCCCGTTAACACCGCATCACGGCCCAGATACCGCAACGTCCCGGTGCGCGGATTGATCTGGTTCGGCCCCGGCCACAGATCAAATTGACACTGCTTTCCGCCCATCGCCGTTTGCAGACAGAAAACAAATGGATGTCCCGGCAAATAGTAACTCAACGAACTGGAAGTATCCCAGCGATCATCCATGACCATGGGCAGCGGGCCGTGTCCATCCCACATGGATAAGCGGATTTTTTCGATGGCTTGTCCGCGGACTTTCAAGGCATGGAGGCGAAAAGCCGGATCAAATTTTTCGGCGGAAACATGTTTGCCTGCGATCTCAATTTTTGCCATGAGGGGATACAGCAATTGCACATTTTCAGCAAATACAAAAAGGGCAAATCCCCAGGCAATACCCGCAATAATCCAGCGCCGTGCCGCTTTGCGTTGGGGCAGGCCCTGATTCCACCAGCGCGTGGCCACACCGGCGAAAAGGATCATACCGGTAAAGTAGCCGCCGGCGGGCCAATTCGGTTCGACCTTACTCCAGAAGCTTAAAAGAAAATACATGATAAAGATCGGCAGAGTGATCCATATCAGAAAATCCCATACGGCCCGCGTAACAGGGTCGGTCATTTTCCGGGCATCCCGGATCGCTTCAATAAACGCCAGCACCAGCAACACAAATAAAATACCTGCGAAAATACCGGCTTGTGAAAGGATGAACATGCCAACATTCAGCGGGGCCTGGCTTAAGTGCCATACGACACCCTTAGCACCGCGCAATCCTCCCTCCCCACCAATAGCGCGAAACATGATCCAATGATGTTGGGCGTTCCATATAAGATTGGGAATTTGAATCGCCAGAGCCAGCAGGGTTGCCCCCAGGCTGTGCCACGTTGCCAACTTCCGCCGCAGGTAGGTATTTCGCCATGCCGCAATCGCAATGGAAGGGGGAATCAGCAGCAGGATGGGTTTGCACAAAGTTCCCAGCCCCACCAGCAGACCTGCCAAATAGAGCCAGCCAATTCCCGCGCGGTTGGACGGCTGCGGCCGCAGTAAACCACCGTGATCAACCAGCGGTTCCACCGCCAGCCACAGGCACACGCACGCCCAAGCCCAGCATAAATACATGGGTGAATCAATGGTAATTATTAGACTGCCCACGGCAAATACCGGAACCCCGGCCGATAGTGCAATAACCATCAGGCCCGCGCGATCATCGCGAAACATGCGCCGTGCCAAAAAGAAACTCGCCAAGCCGCTGAAAAACGCAAAAGTGACTGCGGGCGTTCGAATAATGGGCATTGTGGCATGTTGACCAAACCAATGCCCCACGGCGGTGGCCGCATAAATAATGGCCGCAATCCCCGGCCCCTTGGAATAATATCCCCACGCCAGATGACGTGACCAGAGCCAATATTGGCTTTCATCCTCTGAGAGATCAAATGGGCAATTGTGGTAAAGAAATAAGAGGTTGGAAAAAAAGCCCAGAAGTAACAATCCCAAAGCCGTGCGGACGCACCAGGGCTTGCGGACCCACGCGTGCGGAGAATTCGTCGATAGTTCTTGCGTCATTACGTTTCCTGTACATGGCCTGCCGGACGGAGCAAGCCGGCGATTGGAATAGCCCGTGTCCAAGGAGAGTCAACACTGAGCCTCGCGTAACTTTGCGGGGGACGCAAACCGGTACCCACGAGGCTCCGAGCGGTTTGCAACGATAATGGTCGTCGATAAGCGCGCACGTTGTTCAGCGACAATGCAAATACTTTATCGACCCCGGAGACATACGAGTCAAACTCTCCTTTCGTACACCCTATGGAACCTCCGAACTGATTCCAGATACTCCCGGGTGTGTCCTCTACTAACTTTTCAATCACCGCCTCACCCACGATACTGCTGACTGGTGCCCCGGCGTAAATCGCAATCCGGTGCCCCATCCATCGCGTAGAAAAGGATCTCCGAATTTCCACGGTTTTGCGGCCTCGTAAAATGGAATCGGCGAAGCGGGGATGCACGCTCATAAGAAGATCGCTGTCTTGTGATGATCCGTTTATTTCCAGCGACGCGGTAAGCTTCGGCAGCTTTTTCACAACAGTCTTCCACACATTATCAATTGATGCGACACAGTGCAGTTCGTCATCAAACAATCGGTATTGCCTGCCGCTTTTCTCTACCTCCCGGAATGCGAATGACGAGAAGAACGCCTTCTTTTCCTCCCACAAACTCTCCGGCAGGGTAAAATGTATCTGCTGAGCCTCGGCCCGTACTTCCATAACCATTAGGGCGAAAAAGAACTCACCCACATTGGATCCCCAGAGGGATTCTTTCACTTTCAGGTGACAAAACTTGGCATTCGGTCCCCGCTTAACTATGGAACTAACAACCGGGATCCCGTTGTGATAGGCGACAAACCCGGAACGTTGGCCGCTCTGAATTCCAGCTCTTACAGTTTTCCCAACCCACTGATCAATCTTGGGGTACATGGCGTCACATTCAATTACCAAGTTCTGAAGATCGCGCCAAAGATCGGTCCGCCTCTTTGCATCTTCAGCGGTCACTCGGGAGATCGTAATATCTTGTGCCAAGTTGGCAAATAAACAATTCGGCATGATTTTCCTTCTTTTTATCGCCGCAAGGGTGCGATAATATTGTACCGCTTCACGTCCATGGGCCAAAATGTTTCGACAATTGCAACGTCTGGTCCATGTAGGGTGATTTTGACGTGGCTGATCCACCTGCGGCTGCTACAACCTTTTTTTCTTCACTTGCATCTTCAGACATCCGATAGAACGTGAGCTTTGCCATTTTCTCCTTATGGTTCAGGCTGACATTCAAGTCATGGCCGCGCACCTCAAAGATTAGAGGCGTGCCCGTCTGGCCATCCTGTCGCTCCAGCCTGAAAAAGGGATGGACGAATCCGGCGTAATGAATGCGAATTTCGCCAATTGACTCGTCAATAGCGCGGCAATATACGGCCACGCCCTTCGGTACTGCGATCTTTTCGTAGGAACGGATGATGTAGAAAGAACCTGCCCTAATCTGCAGCCGGTGATTCTTATCCGAAGGGACAATTTCCCAGTAGTCGGATGGTGGGAGAGCCTTCGAAGCAGCCAGGTCAACCGGGCTACGATCGCCGGCTTCGCGGCTGCGGAAAGCTACGGCATCTTCTCCCGCTATTTTCACGTTCTTAAGGTTAGCACTTAGCATGCTGTCGCAATATTTCCCATCGGGTAGTAATACCTTAGAAATCGTTTCGCCATGGATTTCCGAGTCCTCTGGCTTCCCGATAAAGAATCGCAATTGGGTAAGCGAATCACCTTCGTGCACGATAATTGGAAAAGTGATCGGCGTTACTTCCAGAAAGAGACAACCATTTCCCTCCTTAAGAGCGTTCGGGGTAAACCCCTCATAAAGTTGGGATCCGTCGACAATGAGGCGCGCCAGCACATCCAAGCGCCCGATTGAGCTTTTTGCTGTGGACTGCCCGTAGAAGTCAGCAGATTTAAATTCGTTCGTTGTACCCAATCGCTCTTTTAGTCGAAATAAATAAGTTGTTCGTGGTGCCAGAACATATCCGCCGGCTTTTTCGCGGCCCTCTAATTTAGTGACAAGGCCTTGGTCTTCCAAGCTCCGCAGGTAGTCGCTTCCCGATGGCTTAACGGAGCCCTGTGTAAGCAAATAGGCTTCGCCCGTGACGTGGAGGTCGATTGAAGAGTGGTCACAGGCCTTGGAATCGAAATTTTCCAGGGATTTTCCGTCAATCAGCGCTGTCACTTGTGCCCGGGATAAGACCCCCGGAATCCAACGATCCCATGGCGGCATGTTAACGCTCCTTAAAACTTTACTACGACCGCCTTCCAATGGGACGGATCGGCGATGGAATCCGTTTTACCGCGGGCATCTTGCCTGCATCGGGAACTCGACAAAAACAGGCGAGACGCCTGCGGTACCTATATAGCTGCCTTCGCAACCGAGTATCATCAACAGCCAAGCGGAGTAAATGCCTATCCACGAGCTCCCGTGACGGCAAATACGTTGGGTGGGAGCATAGCCGCCGGAATTTCGGAAGTAAAGTGGGGTCGCTTCATCCGCGCACACCGGATCCCGGTAAACATGTTTTTTTACTGTTGGCCGCGCTCCCTTACCGCGTTTCGCCTGCGGCCAATACCGCTCGTAAATGTTCCGCGACCTGCGGCAAATGAATGGTGGACTTTCCGAATCCCTGCAAGGCACCGGCGGCTACAGCTTTGGCCTGGGCATCATGCAGGTTGCTGACCAGCATCAGCGGCGGGCAATTCGGAATTTGCCGGAGTTGTTTAATAAGGTCAATGCCGCTGGAATCATCGCTGTCGAGAATACGATTGATCAGCACCAGATTGTAGCGGTTGACCTGCAGCAGTTTTTCCGTTTCTTGCGCTGTGCCTGCCGCGTCCACCGTCATGGGCATCATGTGCTGAAGAAAATCATTGATGGCGGCGTGATCAAAACCACACTGTCCGACATCCAGAATACGCACGTGCATTCATACACCTTTCAAAACTTTACCGGGCGAAAAGTATAGCAGAATTATTCCGATTTCGGGCAGTTTTGCTAAATCGCCTGCTAAATCGCCGGGGGCTGCTTACCAAAACTTAATTATTGATTTTGACTCGGCGGCACCCTTTAGTCTACACTTTCCAACATGACAAGACTTTCACCACCCGCCAATACCATTGACAAAAAGACCGGATTAAACGCAGGCCATCAACTGATTGTTTGCGATCTGGATGGCACGCTGATCAGCCGCGACCACAAGCTGAACACTGCGGACATTGACGCTCTGGCTGCGGCTCGTGAAGCCGGGATTACGGTGAGCATCTGCACGGGCCGCAGTATTGGAGAAGCGCTTGATATTATTAAGCCGCTGAATCTGTCCGGCCCGGGTGTATTTATTACC
>JAKAZF010000064.1 GCA_021826605.1 Planctomycetota bacterium
ATAACAGGGTGGTATAGTCGATTCCCCGGATGATGGCAATTTGGTTGAAAATATAATATCAGAAAAGTCGCTAATATCGGACTGACTGTGGCTCAAGAAGGCACTTACGGGAAAAGCAACATATTCTTTGGTTTTAAGTTATCGCAGCGCTGTCGTGTAGCCGAATAGATATATGTTGACGTGACAGGGAGGTCGCTGATGTAATCCGTTGGATATCTCAAGCGGAGTATCAATCATGGCGGCCTGTATTAAAATCGTGTTATCCGAAAACCCCTCCCCGCAGGAAATGATCCACGCGAGTTTACCCAGTCAAACCGTGGTGTTCCGAAATTCCGAGCCAGGGCGGCATCCGGCGTTCACCGAGTTTATGATTCAATGCTGGGGCCAATCGC
Source organism: Planctomycetota bacterium (assembly GCA_021826605.1). The sequence continues at coordinate 393 of JAKAZF010000064.1, forward strand.
TGACGCCCAGCAAATACAATAGCCATCCCAACTGTGCGGAATAATCGCCGGTCGGCATCGCCTGCCGCAGAGGATAGAAGGTTTCGCTGAAACGCATACGGGCGGAAAACGAGGCTGGGTTGCATGACTATGCGACCTTGGGGCGAAAAAATATGTTGGACGGGTAAACTTTAAGAGCCTTGGAGGCGTCCATTATGAAAAGCCAATCCAATATCCGTGCATTCTCATTTACGGAAGCGCTGGTCGTGGTGGTCAGTATTATGATCCTCACCGGGATCACCGTGGCCTCGTTCAGCCGCGCCAAAGAATATGCGCGCATCACCCGCTGCCTGTCGAATCTGCATCGACTTTCTATGGCGGCACTGCAATATGCGCAGAATAATCAAGGGGCCTATCCCTGTGATGACCGTGCTAACCAAAGCTGCTGGTACTCGGAAGTTGCCGCGTATAATTCCGATATCGCCGCCAACAGTCTGTGTCCGGATGCCAAGGAGCCGTCGGGGGGCGTAGGAACCGCATTTAAAGCGTGGGGCGGACCGAAGTTTGGTGCCTCGAAGCTGTCGGTGAAATTTCCCTGGGTAATGTCAGCCGCATCCAGCTATGGCCTCAACGGGGATATGATCCAGCATAATGGCTGGGATCAGAAGTTGATGGGACGAGAGCATGTTCCTGCTGCCAATGGGGCCGTGACTTCATCAACGCCCGATGTGACACCCAGCGAGCCACTATTTGTCGATGCCATCTGGGTTGACGGTGCTCCCCAGCGCTCCGACGCGGTTCCGCAAAGCCTGCGATTTGGCGATGCCAATCTCAGCAAAGACGACCAAATGGGAATCTTCTGTATTAACCGCCACTTTGGCCGCGTCAATGTCTCATTCGCTGATGGATCGGGATTTACCATTCCGTTAGCGCAGCTTTGGCAACTCAAGTGGAACGCCGATTATCACCCGCGAAACGTGGTTGTCCCGGTGACCTGGTAAAGTCTGATTAATACGGTGGTTGATCCCGTGCCGCTAACCGACCACCGGGTTATCACCACGGTGCTCCGCGACGCCACGCTCCGCGACGCGATAATGCAATGCGATGCAACGCGCCCGCTGAGCACCGGATGGTAATCCGGTGGCTGATCCAGTGCCGCCAACCAACCACCGGGTTATCACCACGGTGCTCCATGACGCCATGCTCCCCCGACGATTACTTGGGCAGGCTTCTACCGCACGCCCGCCATCCCGGTTTGAATGGGCTTTACGACGTATTCCCGCGGATCAGTTATGTAACCGGTTAATGCACTGGCCGCCACGGTCAACGGGCTGGCCAGATAAACCGCGGCCTGCATGGACCCCATGCGGCCGGGAAAATTCCGATTGGTCGTACTGATACATACTTCCGTGCCGCCGAGGCGACCGAAGGTGTCCGGCGGGCCGCCCAGACAGGCGCTGCAGCCGCTGGGGCCGACTTTGCAGCCGGCGTCCAGGAGAATGTCTTCGACGCTTTTTTCATTGGGGCCTTTTTCAGCACCCACCAGATTCAGGCGTTTCATATCGGAATGAACTTCCGTGGAACCAGGAACCACATACGTGGGCACCTTCACCTGTCCGCCCTTAAGAATACTGGCCGCAAAAATCATATCTGTAATTTTGCCACCCGTGCAACTGCCGATATAGGCCTGATCCACTTTCACATCCCGGCAATTGCGCGCAGTGTCCCGGTTGTCCGGGGAATGCGGCTTAGCCACCATGGGTTCAATCGTTGCCAGATCCCATTGTTTTTCGTAGCAATACTGGGCGTCGGCATCATCGGTGAACACGTCCCAGGTTTTTACCCGGCTGCGGTGGCGTACATATTCCAGTGTTTTTTCATCCACATCGCATACGCCATTTTTACCGCCCGCTTCAATGGCCATATTGGTCAAGGTCATGCGGTCTTCCAGCGTTAAGCTGCTAATGCCATCCCCGGCAAAATACATGGTTTTGTACGTCGCGCCGGCAACGCCGATATCACCGATCACCAGAAGAATTAAATCTTTGGCGGTGAGATACGGCGGAATTTCTCCATGGAATTTGAATTTCATGGTCGGCGGTACTTTCAGCCACGTTTTTCCGGTGCCCAGCGTAAACGCGGCGTCGGTATTTCCCACGCCGGTGGCAAACTGCCCAAACGCCCCGGCGGTACACGTGTGGCTGTCCGTGCCCAGCAGAATTTCGCCAGGGCGCACATGTCCCTCTTCCGGCAAGGCTTTGTGGCATACGCCTTTGTAGGTGGTCTTGTTGGGATCCAGATACGGATTGGGCATGCCCAGTTCATTTTTTACGAATTCCGGGTCATAGTAAAATGGCAGGCCCTGTTCGCGCACAAAATCGCGCAGAATCTGCACATTGCGGTGGCACTTCTGATCCGCTGTAAATATGTAATGGTCGGGAATAATCACCACACGCTGCGGGTCCCAGACTTTGGCGTTGCGGCCGAATTTTTCGTGAAATATTCCAATCGTGCCCGGTCCGCAAACGTCATGCGTCATAAGGATATCCACATCCACCCAAATATTATCCCCGGGTTGAACATGCTTACGACCTGCATGTTTGGCCATGATCTTTTCTGTAATTGTCATTCCAGCCATCGCCTGGATCTCCATTAGAACGCCATTATCCCGCGGGCACCCGCGCGCAACATATATTATAGTGGACTTACTGATTAAAGAAAATTCACGCGAACGCTCACGCGGAATTCTCCATTACCGCTGCCGCCAGTGCCGCGGATTGTGGACCATACGCGATTAACCGCCAGCGGCGCGTCGTGTCGTCAAGAGCATTACCTAGTACCAGCAAGTGATCCTTCGGTAGCAGATCGCTGACACGCGATGCCCATTCGATGGCTACAATCCCTTCCTGTTCCAGAAGTTCCGAAAAGCCCACCGCGGCGAAGGCGTCAGAATTCTTAACCCGGTAGGCGTCCAGATGATAGACGGTTTTGCTTTGTGGATTCCCCGGCACGGCTTCATATATATTCAAAAGCACATACGACGGGCTGTTGACCAATCCAATATCCGCAACCGCCGCCCCCAGGCTTATGCCCCGCACCAGTTGGGTTTTCCCGATTCCCAGCATTCCTTCCAAGGCAATACATTGCCCGGCTTGGGCAAATTTTCCAATCCGCTCGCCAAGGGCCACAGTTTCATCGGTTGATCGTGTGACAATCTCCATGCCTTCTTGACTAGCCGTCATGTTCCACCACCGGTATATTCCCAACCGCCTTTCGGCCACGCCTGCACCTGCCCGTGGTCATCCATCAGAACGTATTCGCCCTGGGCCGCCGTTACCCGGCCAATAATGGTAACTGGAATTTCCGGATCAACATTTTCCAAGTGTCGGGCGTCATCGGGGCTAATGGCAAACAAAAGTTCATAATCTTCACCATCACACAACGCGTGATGCAGGGCGGGTTTGCCGTCGCGCTGCTGCAGCCGCAGTGCGTCGGGATGAATGGGTACCCATGTCGTGTTAATGCACGCACCAGTACCCGATGCCGTCATCATGCGGGGCAGATCCATCGCCAGGCCATCAGATAAATCCATCATGGCGTGGATATTCATAACCGCGGCCAACCGTTGGGCCAGGTCAATGCGTGGAACAAAATTCAGATGCCGCCCCAGAATGCTTCCGCCAAGCCTTCCCGTAACGCATAGTGCATCACCAGCCTTCGCACCCGATCGACGAACCGGCGAGCGGGCTGTGACACCCAGAGCCGCCACCGTCACCGCCAGGCGCTGATCCCATATCGCGGTATCGCCGCCGACAATCGGGCAATTAAACGCCGCCGCCGCAGCTTGGCAGCCATCAAATAGTTCCTGCATCATCGCGGTATCCGCCGTTTGCGGCAGCGCCACAGAAATAAGTATCGCGGTAGGCACACACGCCATGGCCGCACAATCCGACAGGCACCGATTAACCGCCTTTTTTCCGGCAGCGGCGGGGGGGTGGCAGCGCAAATCAAAATGCACCTGATCCAACGCCTGATCAATTTTCAGTAAAGCCAAGTTTGAAAATTCCCCACCCGGCAGAGTAACCGCCGCCATGTCATCGCCCACACCAATATGAACCCATGGATATGATTTGGCGTTGCGGCCGATCCAGTCAAGTACATCATTTTCCTTCATGGGCAGGATTATAACGCCGGTGCCGCTTAACAGTACATGAGTAACAGTACATGCAGTAGATGCAGTATTGGGCAGTAATTGCAGTAGTTGGAATTTGGAACTTGGAATCCAGCATCTGGCATCTGGCATGTAGCATTTTCCGAAGCGCCGCGGACTGCGTTACCGGCTTCCCACCGCCGATCAATGGCGTGGATCCCATTGATGAAACCGTCTCAATGGTGCAACGGTTCTCTCGGATAGCCCATACAGGGGGCCGGGAGACCGCATGCAGTATCGAGGACTTAGAAGTTGGGGGAGGTGGGCGAGCCGGTGGGTTTATCCCACCGGGAATGTTAGCTGGCACATTAAATGTGCCGCTGGCCAAGGGTAACCTGATATAGGATTACGGCAACGGGTTTTACATGACATGGGTTTTACATGATCGGAGCCTGATGCCTTGGCACTTATTTGCCGCCCATGTACGCCAGGTGTATAATCCCCGCCGGTCCGCGTAAAAGGGGACGCACGCTTTGTTGCCGCGGACGAAGTGCTTTCGGAATCCACGCTTCCCGGGCAGCGCCGTCGCAGAGCCTTTGTTACTTCCACCGCCTCTGTGGTGAATTTCACTGGTCAAAGACCAAGAACCACCGATCAGGAATTCGGAGCCTCCGATGATTTGTTCATTGCTTATTGGTCGTTGATCGCCGTGTCCTGGCTACGTCCCCGTTTTTTTTTACGGAGTTGATTTAATGAAAATACCGGTTGTTTTATCCTGGAGCGGGGGAAAAGATTGTGCCATGGCGCTTTATGAACTTTGTTGCCATGCGGACTATGAAGTGGTGGCGTTGCTGACAACGGTCTCCGAGGAATTCAAACGCATCAGTCACCATGGTGTGCGCGAGGAATTGCTGGAGCTGCAGGCCGAGGCGATCGGCATTCCCTTGGATAAAATCTATTTGCCATCCAGTAATTCTCATCCCTGCACCAACGCGGTTTATGAGCAGATCATGGGTGAAGCCATGGGCCGCTATAAACGCCAGGGCGTTGAAACCGTGGGCTTTGGTGATTTATTTCTGGAAGATTTGCGGGCCTGGCGGGAGAAAAATCTGGCCACCATCGGCATGAAGGCGGTATTTCCGCTTTGGAAACGTCCAACTTCCGAACTGGCGCGGGAAATCATTGCGCTGGGTTTCAAAGGTTATCTCTCTTGTGTTGAAGGCAAAGTTGGGCCGGGGTTTGCGGGGCGCAGCTTTGATAATCAATTACTCTCTGATTTGCCTGCCGCAATTGATCCCTGCGGGGAAAATGGGGAGTTTCATACATTTGTTTATGCCGGCCCGATTTTTGCGCAGCCCTTGGATATCGAAGTGGGGCAAATAGTGATACGCGACGGTCGATATTACGCCGATTTGTTGCCGAGCCATGCCTCAGATACGAGCGTTTTGACAGAGGCCGCAATTCCGCCAGTCCGGTAGGTTTACTTCCTCGTATTCGGCGCAAGCTGCCGCAGATACTGCGCCAATGAACCGGGTTTTTCAGATCCCATGGCACAATACCAACATTTGCCGACCCGTCGCATGAGCATGTTGAGATGGCCTGAAACAACCAGCGAATAGGACCTGCCCGCGATGGTGACTGCTTGCCCCTGCGGACAATTTACCGTGCCGGTGCTCCCCGCCACCATCACCACGCGGGCATTTGATGGCGATTTCACGGCAATACAGGTCAGGCGATATTTTCCCACCGTCTGCCGGCAACACGATGCCATCTGGCCGGACTTTAACATGCAGACCATCCCCGGTGCCATCGGGACGGCAGTAGTGGCTTGGGTCAGCGTGACGCCGGGCTGCGTGGCAAGGTTCTGGTACACGCCCGCGAGTTCCGCAGCCGACAGTCGCGGCGTTCCGGTAAATAACAACGCTACGGTAATAATAAGGGCTGCGCAAGCCGCCGCCCCGGCACCGGCCAGCCAGCCGAATGCCGGCAACGGGCGGTGTTTGCGAGGCATGGGAATCTGATCGCGCAATAACTGATCCAGCCGAGTGGTATCTACAGGGATCGTATTCAAACGTGCCACGCGCGTGGAGATCGCCTGCTGTAACGCGTCGGATTCACCGTGTTGGGTCGTATCGTTATCCATAATCGGCAACTCCTGTCCTCTTTTTTTCCTGTCCGCACGTTGTCTCTCGGACTTTAGGGTACATCGCCTTTCTATTACTCAACGCCTCTGGCCGCGGAAAAGTTCCCGCTGATCAGAAAATCCCGCACCATACGTCTGCCCCTGAACAGCCGGGATCGAACCGTACCGACCGGCACGCCCATGGCGGCAGCCGCCTCCTCATAACTCAAGGACGAAACATCAACCAGCAAAATAGCCCAGCGATAATCCTCCCCCATCGCGCGCAGCGCATCAATAATTCGCTGATCGGAAAATGAATTCAGAATCGCGTCCACATCGCGCCGCTGGTCTTCCTCGGGTTGCTCCACGCGTTCTGGTTCCGGCGGCTCCTGGGGAAGGGTTTCCAAGGCCACATGATTTTGTTCGTGACGGGTGCGTCGGAAGGAATCCGTCCAACAGTTTCGCAGAATCGTCAGAAGCCACGCTTTGGTGTTGTGATTCTGAGTTTGAAAGCGGTCCAGTGCCCGCCAGGCTTTCAGCAGCGTCTCCTGCGTCAGATCTTCTGCGTCGGTGGTGCGGTGGGTAAGAAACATGGCAAATCTGAGGATATTGGCCCGCTCCGGCCATACCAGTTGATAGAACTTTTCCGCCAGTTCATTTTCCGTCAGTTTTGGTGCCGGAGCGTCCTGGTCTGTATCCGAATTCAATGCTGCTCCTGTCGATGATGTGGCTGCGTCGGTGGCAATCCATACAATATGTAGCGGCAATTTGTTCCAAACCCCTCGAATCTGCCGACAGCAGCGCGCTTACGCAGCTTGCAATTCATTATACCAGCATCTTCATTCTGGGAACTTTTTAGCCAACCGTTCGCGTTGAATGTGCAGCGACGACGTTTGTCGGCCATTGGTCTTGTGTTCGCACCGCCGGCAGGTGAGTCCTCTATTACGTTGTCTGTCAACGGAAGAACCGTTGAGGCAGGCTTAAGTGTTATCAGGATAAAATTTTATGAGACGCATCATCTTTATTTCAGGGCTGGTCATCGTGGCGGCGGTTGCCGGATTGGTGGCCGGACTCCTTTTGGCTTCGGGGTCCGGGAACAAGTCCGCAGGATGGGCTGGCACAGGATCTACTTCTGCACCGCCCTCGGTATCGGCGGGAAACGCAATGGCGGTTAAAACCACCCCAAGCGAAAAATTCTCTATTACTGGGACCCGATGGTGGGGCCGTCATCAATTTCTCCTAAACCGGGCATCAGTTCCATGGGTATGGCGCTTATTCCCGTTTATGCTACGCAGTCCCGCACGGCCACTGCCGGAGAGGTACGGGTCGATCCCGCCATGGTTCAAAACATGGGGATCCAGACCGCGCCGGTTACGCTCGGAACGCTGGTTCATCCCGTGCGCGTTGTCGGTTATTTGCTTACGCCTGCACCGGGCCGCTACAGCATCACCATTCGCGCCAGCGGCTGGATTGGCAAGTTGTTTGCCACGACCAATGGCACACGTGTAAAAAAGGGGGCCAAACTCTTCACGCTTTACAGCCCGGCGATTCTGGCGGCGGAAGAGGAATTGATCGCAGCACAAAAATCGCTGTTGGCAGCGCGGAAAATCGCGGACAGTTCTGCCGTCGGCGACACGCGTGAACTGGTGCGATCCGTGGAATTGCGGTTGTATTATCTGGCGGTCGGTTGGCCGCAGATAAAAAAAATTGAACGCACGTTAAAGCCCGCGGCATATATAACCTTCTACAGCCCCATGGATGGGGTTCTCACGGATATCAAGGTTCATCAGAAATCACAGATCACCGCAGGCATGACCGCCATGCGCGTTGACAGCCTCTCCACCGTATGGCTCGATGCGTATGTGTATGAAAATCAGTTGCCATGGATTCACACGGGGCAGCACGTCGCGGCCCGGATCGCCGCATTCCCCGGCCATACGTTTGATGGAAAGATCATTTTTATTGATGCGTTTGAGAACCCGCAGAATCACACCACCGCAGTTCGCATCGAACTGCCCAACGCCGGAAATGAATTGCGGCCCGGAATGTATGCCTTGGCCGATATCCATACGACGCCATTCAAACACGCGATCCTGATACCACGGCGCGCGGTCATTAACTCTGGCACGGGTGAAGTCACGTTTGTGGAGATATCCCATGGGCATTTTGACCCGGTGCAGGTACGCACGGGGCTGTCCGGCGGCACGGGCATGAGGCATGTTCTGCAGGTGCTATCCGGCGTGGGGCCGGGACAAAAAGTAGTCACCAGCGGACAGTTCATGATAGATGTTGAATCGCAACTCAATGAAATTAAATCCCGTTTTATGCCCAGGATGCCAACAACTGCGGCTGCGCCACCGCCCAACAATGCTATTCCGGCGTCATCAGACGCGCAGAAAAATTCGCCTGGCGGCTCGACTGCCGGTGCGACAAAACCTGCCGCCATGCTCAAGGGCATGAAAATGCCGGCGACAAAGCAATAACGCGATAAAAAAGAGACTGGACCCATCCATGATCCAAAAAATAATCGAACTATCCATTAAGAACCGCGTGCTGGTGCTGCTGCTTTTCGCCATGGTTATGGCGGTAGCGGCCTGGGCGGCGTTCCACAGTAAGCTTGACGCGGTACCCGATCTATCCGATGTGCAGGTGCTGGTGCTGACAAACTATCCCGGCCAGTCGCCGGGCGTGGTGGAAAAGCAGGTAACCTATCCGCTGGAAACGCAGTTAATCCATGTGCCGGATGTGAAAGCCGTCCGCGGCCAGAGCATGTTTGAATATTCTCTGATTACAGTCGTGTTCAAAAATGGCACGAATTTGTACTGGGCACGCGACCAGGCGCTCTCATATCTGGACTACGCTAAGGCCCTGTTGCCGGCTGGCGTCACCCCGCTTCATGACCCGGCGACCACCG
>JAKAZF010000065.1 GCA_021826605.1 Planctomycetota bacterium
TAACAGTCAGCTGGTCACACTTCCCGGCGGGGATATGGCCCTGATTGCTCCGGAGGAATGCCGCAGCCATCCGGCAGCCAAAGCGCAAATTGACCTGCTTCAACAGCAGCAGCTTTTCAACCGCGTGGAATTTGTAGATGTGCGGCAGTCCATGCTCAATGGCGGGGGGCCGGCCTGTTTACGCCTGCGCGTCGTGCTGACTAAAAAGGAACTTGCGGCCATGCATCAAGGTGTGCGTCTTACGCCGCTGCTTTATAAGCAGTTGACGCACTGGGTGCAAAAGCATTATCGCGAGTCTTTGGCTCCTGCTGATCTTGCTGATCCGGCGTTGTTGCGGGAATCGCGGAAAGCGCTGGATGAACTTTCGGCGCTTTTACAGCTTGGCAGTATTTACGATTTTCAGTTGTGATTGCGTTCAAGACGTTTTGGGCGTTGCCGGCATCGGAAGTTCTTTGCCATGCCGGGCAAGTTATGTTCAAATACCCCCTATGGCCGAATTGTCACCGCTATCCTCTGATTCTAATAGTCCCTCCCCTGTGTCTCCCGGCGCTGCCGAGCCGCCACGCGGTTTGACGCCGAGGGGGAAATATATTCTTGGGGCGGTGGCGATCTTTCTGCTGGCGCTGGTGGTGTATTGGCCCTTGCATTCGGCCGGATATATATGGGATGACGGCGGCTGGCTGGTGCATAATCATTTTGCCCATCATTGGCGCGGACTATGGAACATCTGGTTTAATCCACATGATTCCATTCAATATTATCCGATGGTCTTTACTGCCTTTAATATCCAATGGCATATCTGGGGCGGCGACGCGTTGGGTTATCATCTGGTGAATATTGTGATGCAGGCGGCCGATGCGGTTTTGCTATGGCGGATTCTTAAGGCTTTAGGCCTGCGTAGCGCCTGGATTGCGGCGTCCATTTGGGCGATTCATCCGGTGCAGGTGGAAACTGTGGGATGGGTGGTAGAACAAAAGAGTCTTCTATCGGCTCTGTTTTTATTTCCCGCAGTTCTGGCCTGGACACGTTTTGCGGATTTCACGCGCGACCGGCAGGTTACAGATCCGCTTTTAACCGCACATCAATGGAAATTGTACGCTCTGGCAACGTTGTCCTTTATTCTCGCGCTGTGTTCGAAAACTGATGCGTGTATTGTTCCGGTGGTGCTGCTTTTTGTACTGGTATGGAAGCGTGGATTTATCAATAAACGTGATATTCTGCTGCTGGTACCATGGATGATTCTGGGATTACTGGCGGCTTGTATGACCATTCATATTGAGCATGGGCAGGCGGGAGCCAAGGGGCACGGTTTTCATTTTTCCCTGGCGCAACATTTTATTATTGCCGGTAAAGACCTGTGGTTTTATCCGTTGAAACTCTTCTGGCCCTGGCCGATGATGGCGGTTTATCCGCGGTGGCATATCAGCCATCCGGCCGCATGGGAATGGATTTTTCCCATTACCGCCTTTGCGATTCCTCTGATCCTGCTGGCATTTTCCAGAAAGATTGGACGCGGAGCGTTTGTGGCTGTGTGTGCCTACGGATTGATGATTTCTCCCCTGCTGGGCTTTATTGCCTTTTACACGGAAGAATACACTTTTGTCGCGGATCATTATCAGTACCTGGCGTGCATCGGGATTATTGTGCTGGTCACGGAGGCCGCGACCGGAATTTTCAGCCGCCTCGGGCGATCTGAAAAAACCGCTGACGATCTGAGTCTGCCGACCAACGGGCAAGCGTCGGCTGCGGCATCGGCGAAAGTCGGTGGCATCGGGAGTTGGCTGGGGGCGGCGGTTTCCGTTCTGGTGTTGCTGACTTTAGGAACCATGACCTGGGCGCAAAGCGAAATTTACACTCCGCCCCTGCGCGTTTGGACGCATAATATCAAATACAGTCCGGATTGCTGGCTGGCCATGGAACGCGTGGGCGTGCATGAATATGGGAAAGGTCATGTTGCGGCGGCGCTGCTGCTTTTTCAGCGGGCCAATGAACTGTCGCATGGGGGAAATCTGATTGTCAATTCTAATCTGGGTGATGTCTATAGACACCTTGGACAGTATGCCAAAGCCATTCCGTATTATCGCCGATCTCTGGCGGTGGCTGGGCGGCAGCCTCCGATTATCGCCCACCTGGTAGATTGTTATGAAAAAATCGGTGATTGGCGGCAGGCGTATCAGGATCTTCTGCACGGCGTCCAATTATTGCCGCGCTCGGCGGATCTGCAAACGGAATTGGCGTCCATGCTGGCCCGGGCCGGACATGCCAAGCGTGCGGTACCCCATTTTCGGGCGGCGATAAAATATGAACCACAGGACACCAAGGCTCTGTTTGGCTTGGCCGAGAGCCTGGACGCAACAGGGCAGTGGCAAAAGGCGATTCCGTTTTACCGTCGGGCGCTTAAAGCCTCACCGGATTTCGGGCAGGGGCATTTTGCGTATGGAATGGTCCTTCTGCGGCATGGAAAGCCCGCTGCCGCCGCACGGGAATTTCAGACGGTACTGGCTTTGGGCCGACAACTGCGGCTGGCACATCATACGCTCGGCAAGCATGGGGTGCCCGAGCCGTGGCGGATGCAAACGCATCAGGCTCTGGCGGACGCATTGCTGGCGCTGCATCATCCGCAGTTGGCGGCTGCACAGTCTGCAAAGGCCAGAGAGCTTATGCAGCGGCGGAAGCGTTTATCGCCGGTACGTCAAACGCAGGGAAAATAAGACAATCGAGTGTATTGAATGAAACGAAAAAGCCCCAGCAAGTCCGCGGCACCAACGCCTGAAGCTGCCGCGATCGCAAAGAGTGCCGCTGAACGAAGCAAGTGGCGCACGATTCTGGCCATTGGCGGCTTGCTTTTGCTGACGCTGGCGGTTTATTATCCGTTGCGCTGGGGCGTGTTTCTCTGGGATGACTCTGCCTGGTTGACCAACAATCCGCTGATCCACCACTGGCGGGGTTTTGAAATTTTCTGGTTTTCCACCAAGGCCATGGGTGAAGTGCAATATTATCCCATGACCTTAAGTCTCCTATCCATTGAATACCATATCTGGGGCCTGCAAACGCTGCCTTATCACCTGGTGAATGTCTTATTTCAGGCCGCCAATGCCATTCTCCTCTGGCTGATTCTGCGGAGACTGGAATTTCGTTCCGCGTGGCTGGTGGCTGCACTGTTTGCCATTCATCCGATTCAGGTTGAAACGGTGGGGTGGGTGGCGGAAGTTAAAAATGTGCTGTCCGGCTTTTTTTACTTTCTGGCGTTGCTTAGTTTTCTAAAATTTATCGATGTCGGGCCGAAAACCCCGGCCACACCTGATGGCATTAATTCAGAAAAGCCCTATCAAAATCATCAGCTGTATGTTGTTTCAACGCTCTGCTTTTTATTCGGTTTGCTAAGCAAAACCGCGGTATGCACACTGCCGGTGGCCATTCTGGTGATTCTCTGGTGGAAAGACCGGTGGCGTGACCGGGAAATTATTCTTCGGCTCATACCCTGGTTCATCATCGCGCTTATCATCGGCATGGTGACGATTCATGTAGAGCATACCAGTGTCGGTACGCACGGGGCCGATTGGCGATTTACCATTGGACAACGGATTTTAATCGCGGGGCACGCCTTCTGGTTTTATCTGATAAAGTTACTTTGGCCTCACCCGCTACTGATGATTTATCCGCGATGGCATCTGGGCAACAGCATTGGATACATTTGGGCAATCGCGGCGGTCGCCTTGTTTGCAGGTCTCTGGTTCATGAAGGATCGCATCGGGCGCGGTCCTATGGCCGCGATGCTGTTTTATCTTGTTACCATTGGGCCGGTGCTGGGCTTTATCACCTTTTATACGCAACTTTACAGCTTTGTTGCGGATCATTATCAGTATCTTGCGTGTATTGGCCCCATGGTCTTGGCCGGCGAGTTTATTTATTGGGCAACTGATAAGACCGGCCCGTGGAAGCACGCTGTGCCGATTTGGGTTGCCGCGGCTCTGGTGGTGATAGCAGGGTGGATCAGTTTTAATCAGAGCCGCCTTTATGATTCAGATTACTCACTCTGGCATTATGTTTATCAGCACAATCGGAAGTCATTCATCGTTAAGGCCCTGTATGGAGCTACGCTGCTGGAGCGGCAGCAATATGGACCGGCCATGACGCAACTTGTTACGGCCAATGCCATGCACCGCCATGCCATTGCAGTGATATTTAATCTGGCGGGGGGATATATGGTCACGGGACACTACCGTCACGCCTTACATTATTATGGCTGGTATCTCCAGCATGACCCAGGATCCGCTGACGCCTGGACGGATGCCGCTAATTGTCTGGTGGCTTTGCGAGCGTATGAGCCGGCGGCGCGGGATCTGGCTGAAGCGTTGAAACTCAAGCCTAATTTTTCGGCTGGGTGGATGGAACTGGCGCATGTAAGTTATCTCGCGGGGCATTTGAAGTATGCGGAAAAATTTTATCGCCATGCAATTCGCCTTGACCCATCCATGGCCAATGTGAAACTCGCTGTATCCGCTAAGATCCTGCCGCAGATTCCTGCTCGATCGGCAACTTCGCGCCCCGCCGGGCACCGCTAATTCGCGGGACCACCAGGATTTGAGGGTGGAGGCTCCTGGCCAAACCGCCCCGTGCCCCACGACCTCGCTACACATTCTAAATTCTCGCGGTCGCGGATCTGAACGTTGCGCCAGGATTGAACGTATAAGAAAGTAATACAGACTTGCGGAAAGCAGGTAATACTTTGTATAATATGCAGAATTAGTTTTATGGGGCGTGGCTTGGAAGCGTGAAAGGATGCCTGATGAAAAAAAATAAGCGCACCGACAAAATGCCGAAGGACCAGGTCATGGCCTTTAAGGTGGATGCCACACTCGCTGAGCTTCTGGGGGGCGTAAAAAATAAAAGCGAATTAATTCGCGATGCGGTGTATGCGTATCTGGGGCATTTATGTCCGTTGTGTGAAGGCAAGGGCACCATTCCGGCCAATCGCAGTCATGAAATTGAACTTCTGCTTAAGCAGCTTGAATTTGCAACCTGCACCGGCTGTCACACGGCGTTGCCGGTCATGCCGCGATTGCGGAAGCTGGTTAAGACCATGCCCAGGCCGGACCAGTTGCGGCTGACTGAATTTGAAAAAACTGGTGAATTATTATGTGCGGATTGCTTTGAGAAAGCCGATCAGTGCGCTACCTGCGGGCAGCATGTGCCGCACGGGCAGCTTTCATCACATTTGGCTCGCCGTCACGCAGCGGCGAGGAATTAATAGGCAACGGTTTCCTGGCGTATGGCGGGTGGTAACAATGCGATGACCCCCCCATGCGTTTGGTCTTTTGGCGAGGTGGACGTATGTCCTGGATGACTCTGGCGAGTATGAATTTGTGGAATCCCAGCGGTGTGGGGATGACGGTGGCAGCGATTCTGGCTACCGCATTTCTGCTGGGAATGGTGCATGGCATTACCCCTGATGAGCACACCTGGCCGATCACCTTCAGCTACAGTGTGGGCAGCTACAGTTGGAAGGGGGGAATGCGGGCAGGGCTGCTGTTCTCGCTGGCTTTTACGGTGCAGCGTTCCATTGCTTCGGAACTGGCCTATTTGTTCATCAAGCCTGTCATGGCGTTAATGGGGGCGGACTGGTTCAACTACTCGGTTTATATTATTGTCGGCACGGTCATGGCGGGTTCGGGAATTTATATTCTGCGGCGCGGAAAAATCTGGCATCTGCTGCATACGCATAACATGCTGCATTCCGAAGGCGGTGCAGATCCCCAGGCGGCTCCCTGGTGGATGCCGCTGGTGCATGGGTTTATCGCCGGCTGGGGCACCGGAGCGTTTGCCATTCTGGTGTATACCGCCCTGGCTCCGCACATGCCCAACGCATACGTCGGATTTGTTCCGGGCATGTTCTTCGGTTTAGGCACCATGGTCATGCAGGTGATGGTCGGGGGGCTGTTTGGTCAATGGATGGCCAAACGAAAATTCAGCGAAAATGCCCGGGTCATGATTGCCCGGCTCATGTCAGGACGGGTCTTAACCTGGGGCGGTTTTGGATTTGCTCTGGTCGGGCTAATTGGCCTGATTTTCCCGGCGGTTGGCGATCTTCAGATTAATACCGGCATCAAAGTGCATAATTTGGCCCATTTGGGCGTAGGATTTTTCCTGGCGGTCGTCATGCTTTTTGGCGTGGCGGCGGTGGCGTTCTTCAAATCCATTCGTGATGTTACCGCCATGGGAACCCATGTGCCGCCGCCCGGCACGGATGCTGATCACGCGTCGTGTGCGCGTCATCACCATCAGGATGAATCAGAGGCAAAACAAACTTCCCAATAGTCCTTGTTGAATTTGCCGCTCTGGAGTAATCTATCAGGCGCTGAAATTGTGTTGTCGCAAGCAGCGACGTGCAAATCAGTCTGGACCGGTCAGGAAATGGTTGCCGCTGGCGCTAATATGACGGGTTTCCGGTTTTTTCCAGCCAAGCGCAACCACCCTGCGGGAGTATTTCCATGCGCACCGACGCTAAGGTCGCTCTGGTCGCGGTACTGATTATTGTCGTACTGGTCATCATTTACTTTGCATTCCACAATTCATCGAACAAGACAGCGGAGAATAACGCGCTACCCAGTGCGCAGCCCGCGCTGGTGGAGTCGCCGAATCTTCCGGGTTCCAGCCCGGTGCCACCGGTTCTGACGCAGACAAGTCAAACCCAGCCAGGGCTGATTTCCCTGCCGGCTACAACCGCTACATCCATGCCCGCCACCATGCCCGGCATGACGGATCAAACCGCCGCATCCATGCCTGCTCCGGCGCTTGATCAAACCGCCACTACGTCACCTGCCGCCGATTCCAACGGACCGGTCGCTGCAACTGCCGATAATTCCAATGCGACTTTGCCACTCACTACATCTGCATCAGGTGCCGGCAATTCCAACGATAGCTTCAGCAACACAAATTTTTCAGCCAACACTGGCTCCGGCACTACTGCGGGCAACACCAATACCAATGCCACGCTGTATATTCCCCCAGTCACCACGGGCAGTACCGGATCATCTTCGGGTACGACTTCGCATGTCCGTCGTCATCGCAGCCGGATGCTGAAGCTTTCGGGTCCGCACAGCGGCGTATACGTAGTTCGCAAGGGCGATACACTGGCTTCCATTTCCCGGCATATTTACGGCAATGAACGGATGATTCACGCGCTGGAACGGGCCAACCCGGGCTTGGATCCCCGTCGCATGCACATTGGACAAAAAATCCGTCTTCCGCATCACGGCCACGTGGCCTTATCTGCAAGACATCGCACCTCGCATCGGCGGCGCACCTATGCTTCTTCCGCCCGCGGTGGACGCACGTATGTGGTTCGTGCCGGCGAAGATTTATCCGGCATCGCCCGGAAGTTTTATCACAACCCGGGCATGTGGAAAAAAATCTACAACGCCAACCGGCGCATCATTGGTTCAAGTCCCAGCAGGCTTCGCGCCGGTGAACGAATCGTAATCCCGGCAAGATAATCACCTCTATCGTTCATGATTAGAGCCTTGATACGACTTTCTTCATGGTTAGAAGGTCAGTCGACAGTACGAGGTGCGGCGCGCGTGCGGCCAGGCGGCTCACAGCGCGGGCTTGCCGTAGTTGTGGATAACCTGTCTGTAAATAATTATCGTGACAAAACACTCGATTCTGCGACAATGGAAAAACCTGCCATTGGACAACAGGCCTAGACCGGTTGTACTATATATGGCGTTGTTCGATGTTTGTTCGGATGTTATTTTGTGGTTTAAGGTGAAATCGCACGAAAACAGGATAGGGACTTTACGATGGAAATAAATCAGATGTATCAGCGCGACTGTATTGAAGGCCTGGCGGAAGTGCCGGAGGCAAGTGTTGATCTGGTTTTTGCGGATCCGCCGTTTAACATCGGGTACAAATATGATGTCTATGAGGACAAGCGGGCGGCTGAGGATTATCTGGCGTGGACCGCGCAATGGGGCACCGGCGTGGTGCGGGCACTGAAACCCGACGGCACTTTCTGGCTGGCGATCGGCGATGATTTTGCCGCCGAATTGAAAATCCTTTTTCAGCGTGAGCTGGGCCTGACGTGCCGCAGTTGGGTGCTGTGGTATTACACCTTTGGCGTGCAGTGCAAAACCAAATTTGCCCGCAGCCACACGCACCTGTTTCATTTCGTAAAAAATCCGAAGAAGTTTACTTTCAATGTTCCGCCCATACGTGTGCCTTCCGCCCGCACGCTGGTATACGGTGACAGCCGCGGAAATCCCGATGGTCGGCTTCCGGATGACACCTGGATTTTACGCCCGCAGGATATTCCCGATAACTTCCAAGCCAATGAAGATATCTGGTATTTTCCGCGCGTGTGCGGCACGTTCGTCGAGCGCGCCGGCTGGCATGGCTGCCAGATGCCGGAACAATTGCTGGCACGCGTCATTCGCGCATCGTCAAATGAAGGCGAACTGGTGCTGGACCCTTTTGGCGGCAGCGGCTCAACCCTGGTGACGGCTAAAAAACTGGGGCGAAAATTTATCGGCTTTGAACTCTCACCGGAATATGCCACGCGCATTGCAGCTCGGCTGGATGCAACTAAAGTCGGCGAGCCGTTGCTGGGGTCGGATGCGCCTTTGAAATCCGCACCCTCCACCGCCAACGGAAAAATCCGCATCAACGGTAAACCGGTAAAAGCCAAAGCCGCAGCGCAGCAACCCTCCCTCTTGATCCCACCCCTGCCGGCCACGGGCACGTAAAATAGCTGATTAGCACTACAATAGGTCGGTGAACTAATTCAGGAGAGTCTCCATGCAAACCGCCGATACTTACGTTCGTGCCCGCATCGACCGCGCCACCAAAAAGCGGGCCACTAAGGCACTTAAGGCGATGAGATTATCAACTTCCGACGCCATTCGTCTGCTGATGGTGCGCATCGCCGACGAACGCCGCCTGCCCTTCGAAGTCAGGGCACCCAATACTACCACGCGTAAGGCCATTGCTGAATTGGAAAAAGGCAAGGGCAAAAAGTTTGCCGGCGTAGAGGATCTGATGGCGGACTTGCATGCGGACGATTGAACGATCGACCACGTTTAAGCGGTTGCCGGATGGTCGGATAGGGGGCTAATATTCCAGTCATGTATTCACGCAGTCGCAACCTTTACAGTTTTTTGATCATTGCTCTGGCGGTAAGTCTTGCCGGTTGTGCAAGCAGCGGTCAGTGGCCGGTGGGATTGAATTCTGCGGCGCGGCGGCGCTTGCGAGTGCTGCCTCCGGTGGCTGTGGCCTGGCCCGGCGGCCCGGCGGGTGGGCGGGTTATTCAAACCAGACATTACCGTCTTTACACCACCATTGATAATCCGCTGCAGCAGCGGCTGATGGCTCGCGTGCTGGAGGCGGATTTTGCCCGGTTTATCCGTCTGGTGCCCGGTGCGAAGCCCAAGTTGCCCATGGTGGGATATGTGTTTCGCAACCGCAGCCAATGGTCGCACTACACGCGCCAGACGACTGGGACACAGGCCGCCATTTATCTTCGCATTAAGG
>JAKAZF010000066.1 GCA_021826605.1 Planctomycetota bacterium
TCTATCGCCTCAGAAGGACAGGTAAACGACCGCAACAACATCGAAATCCTTGCTCAGTTCGTTGTAGTAGCGAGGCAGCTGCCCCGGCTGGTCTATTGCCTTGTAGATCTTGTTTTCGATGATGATGGCTTTCGGCCGGCACTGATTCTTGCCTTCACCCCGTATACCCACGTCGATACGATCCTTCTCCCGCTCCGTCACATAATCACCGAAAGCATCGGCGTCCGGGATATCGTCGTGCTGTGGGGAGCACGCCTTTAGGAACGCGAGGAAGTGACGGAAGTACTCGGCACCGCCGCCATGGGGCTTGTTCCTATCCAAAAAGGTCGCCCAAATATCGCTGTGAAAATTTTCCCGGTAATAAGTGTTCGAGACAATGGTAAACACGTTCAAGCCGACGGCCTCGCGCCTACAGCGCTCGTCCGCTTCATATTTCCCGCAAATTTTGAGTAGGTCAGGTGTCTGTAGCAACGCGAGCGATTGTTCGCTTGGGTCGCGCCCGGCGGCCGAAGAGTCGGAAGGTATAGCTGAGATCGCATCCATCACTTTACCCGTTGGCGGTAACGCCGTCATGGCCACCTTTCACGTCGGCAATACTAACGGTGTCCCCTACCGCCCGCAACCGCACGCATGCACGCGCTGCCTCCCTTACGGCAGGGCGCGGCAATTTTTCCGGGCGAGACCAAGATAGCGCCAAATCGAGGCAAATCACACCGATTAGTTCCGGTGCGGCGGGATGCGTATGGGGTGCATTCCACCACCGGCAAAGCCGGCGGCTATGTGGGGTTTCCCGCACGGCCATGTGGAGCGGGAATGTCGCTTCAGTTGGGGCTGCGGACTGCCGATGTGGTGCGTCGCGCGTGGGAATCGGACGAGGTTCTGGTATCATTACGATTATGGTTAAGCGTTTGCCGCATCTTGATGCCGCACGGATTGGCGATGATAAGGCGTTGGCTATTGCCGCGTATGGGGAATCCGTCTCGGCGTATCGTTATAGCGTCCTGACGGAGAAATCCGCCACGGATTCGCTGCGTGCCGCGTTTCAGGAAATGGTCCGGCAGGAAAATGCCCAGCGGGAGGCCGTCCAGGCGCTTTTAACCCAGCTTTTTCCTGCGGCGTGCTTTTTTCTTACGGCGGAGGATAAAAGCCTGGTCTGCGTAGGTCCGCGACTTGTTGACGCGCGCGACGATGCCCGCTTTGATGAAGCGATGCGATTAATTGTGGCCAGCGAGAAACGTTCCATCAGTTTTTACAGCCGCTATGCCACCGTAGCAGTCAGTGGGCAGGTAAAAACTCTCTTTGAGCAGCTTTATCGTGAAGGACTCCAGCGCGTTAAGGTGCTAAGGGAGTTGTTTTCGACGGCGGGTAAGCCTATTACCGAAGCGTGCCCGATTCAATAAAATCGGGCGTGGCGGCGGGGCTATCGAAAAATTTGCAAACATCGTAAAATAACTTTCTGGTTTGTGTTGCCTGGTTTTATTGTCCATTGGGTTTTCGGTCCGTGGCAGAGCTTTTCTTATACGTGTTGCAGGGGCCGGATAAAGGTCGGCAATTTGACTTCAGCGCCAACGAGCCGGTTTCATTAGGCCGGGCCAGTGAACAGGTGCCGCTGGCGGACCTGACCGTATCCCGCCGCCACGCGCGGCTGGAATGGAGTGATAATGCGTGGGTACTTTTTGATGAGGGCGGAGCCAACGGCGTATTTGTCAACGGCGTGCGGATCAATAAATCCTCAAAACTTAAGGTAGGTGATCAGATTCGTCTGGGGTCAACCCTGATGGTCTTCGGAGCACCGGTCCATAGTGTGAATCTGGCATCCACCGATGAAGTCGATGCCGCGCCGGAAGGCAATCCGGGCGATTCATCCATTATCAGCACGGTTCCCAGCAGTGATGATTCAGTTATTCTTGCGGCACCCGAGCCATCCCAGGTGGCCATGGCCCATTTCCGCGTGCTGTTACAAATTTCCAGTGCCATCGCCAGTGTGTTTGATCAGCAGCAATTGCTTAATAAAGTGATGGATCTGGTATTTGAACAATTGCGGGCTGATCGTGGATTTATCGGTCTTCTGGAGCAGGATTCCGGGCAGGTGGTTCCGGTAGTGGTGCGGTACCGCGATGAAGAACAGGTGGGAAAAATTGCGGTCAGTCAAACCATTATTCGCCACGTGCTGGCAAAAAATGAGGGGGTGCTTTCCAGTAACGCCATGACCGATCAGCGGTTTCTTAAAGGCAAGTCGGTTCATAATATGGCTATTCGCTCGGCCATTTGTGTACCCATTAAGGGTCGCGAAAAGCAACTGGGTGTTTTGCATATCGACTCCAGCGTGGCCAACTATTCGTATACGCCGGACCAACTGCGGCTTTTAACGGCCATTGGATTGCAAACCGGCCTGGCCATTGAAATCGCGCAGCTTTATCATGATAACGTGCAGCAGGAACGCCTGGCTGCCACCGGACAGACCGTTGCTTCTTTGTCGCATTCCATTAAAAATATTCTTCAAGGCATGCGCGGCGGTGCCGATGTGGTGGATATGGGCCTGAAAGGCAACGATATTACACAAATCCGCATGGGATGGGGAATTCTGCAACGCAATCTGGACAAAGTTCAGGCCCTGACCATGAACATGCTGGCGTACAGCAAGCCGCGCACGCCAAGCCTTGAACTGACCAATCTGGCGTATGTGCTGGGGGAATGCCTGGAGCTGATGACCACGCAGGCACAGGACAAAAAAGTCACGTTGCTGACAGAAATTAATAAAGATCAAACCCCCGTCCCCGCGGACGCCGACGGTATACATCAGGCGGTATTGAATCTTTTAACCAATGCCCTGGACGCGGTCGAATCCGGTCGCGGCGTGATTACACTTACCAGTGATGTTGATTCCGCGGGCCAGAACGCCATTATTGAAGTGCAGGATAACGGCGTTGGTATTTCGCCGAAAAATCTCCAGCAGATTTTCCAGCCGTTCTATTCCACCAAGGGACAGAAAGGAACCGGTCTGGGATTGGCGGTAACCAAAAAAATTGTGGAAGAGCATGGCGGAAAAATTGAGGCCACATCGCGCGTGGGCGGCGGCACTACTTTCCGGATAACCTTGCCGCTGAATAATCATAAACTCGCTGATTCTGATGGCACCATGGGACCCAGGCGCTGATTTTTACAGCACGTGGTCGGCTACCGGAGTTGTGTTGGCCAACTCCGTGCGGCTGGCGGGAAATGCCGCCGTCAAACGCGTCACCAGGGAAGCGAGCACCGGGTTTTCACTTTCCGCGTGGCCCAGTATGATCACCGCTATCCCGGCGGCTTGAAATGCCAACTGATCATGATGTTTTAATTCACCGGTGATCATACAATCCATTTTCATAACGCCTTGCAACGGCACGGTGCCACAACTGCCGGCCATGATTCCGACGGTTTTAATACGCCGGCCTGCGGAACCGACCACCTGAACAGATTTCAAGTCCAACATTTTTTTGCATCGGCGGGCCAGAGTTTCCAGCGTTTCCTCGCCATTAACATCCGCGATGCGGCCCATACCGGGTTCTGTTTTTTCCGCCTCCATCACCAGTAGGTCAAAGGCGGGTTCTTCATACGGATGCACGCGACGCAGAGCAGCGATAACTTCCGGCACGCAGGATTCAGGAAGAATGGTTTCAAAGCGAATCTCCCGCACGAATTCCAGGCGGCCGCTGGTGCCCACCGCCGGGGATGTGCTGGTATCCCCGAAGAATGTGCCGGTGCCGGGCGTACGAAAACTGCATTGCGTGTAGCGGCTTAATTTGCCGATTTTTCCCGCACCGGCGTCAAAGACCGCCGAGGCCATTTCCTCCACATGATTCTCCGGCACAAATGCCACAAGCTTCAAATGTTTCTCTGCGGGTTGTCGTAAAATCAGAGATGCACGGGGCGATAAACCCAACGCCTGGGACAGAACATCATTGGTACCGCCATCGGCCACATCCAGAGCGGTGTGCGGGCTGTAAATCCAAATTTTATTTTGGGCTAATTCCACGGCCAGATCAGCCGGGGTATCCCCCAGAACACATAGCCGATCAAGCGCTTTGAAAATTGGGGGATGATAACAGATCAGCAGGTCAACTTTTCGTGCCACGCATTGATCCCGCACGGCCGGAGTTAAATCCAGGGCGATAAGAATACGTCGAATCTTCTGGCGATTGCAGATATCCGATCGCGGGCCTGCCAGCAGCCCGACCTTGTCCCATGGTTCCGCGAAATGAAGGGGAATAACGGCGTTAAGATAATCCAGAATGATTTGCAGGGTGCCTATGCGGTTGGGAGCATCGGACTTTGCTGACACCAAACGCGTGGGCGGACGCGGCACTTTTTTCCTGGTTTTAGAGGATTTAATGCGCGGTGCCATGACTCTGCTCCTGAATGAATGCGTTGTACAAGCCGGCCAGACGCTGCGTCAGCGGTCCGGGTTTCCCGTCGCCAACCGTGTGGCCCTCAACATGCGTTACAGGCATCACATCCATGATGGCATTGGTTAGAAATATTTCCCGTGCGGAAAGAACATCATGGATGGTCATCATTTTTTCCACCGCGGGAATGCGGTTATCGGTGCACAGGCGCAGAATGTGCTTGCGGGTTATTCCCGGCAGCGCCAGACGCGGTGTAAAACCAGCGGTATGACCATTATTCGGCAGAGGCGACGGTACGGGAAATCGACTGGGGGGCGTGGCAAGCGTCCCATCGGAAAAACCAATAAAAATATTGCTTACGCAGGCCTCGGCTAAAATTTTATCAGCGCCGGTAAACCAGAGAGCCTCCCCGGCATGAAGCGAGCGGGCCTCCCGCAAAGCCAGAAGTCGGTCCATGTAGCTGGTTGTCTTATGCCCCGTAAGCGGTCCCATAGGATTTTGCGCATATTGGGAAACAATCACAGCCATGCCGTTTTCATACAATGCCGGGGCATACGGTTCAAAGGGAACCGCGCTTAGCGCGATGGTGAATTGTTGTTCGGCAGTTTGGCGGGTATCTCCGCGGGTAACGGTAAGCCGTGCCCGGGCGTCGCGAAGGCAATGCAGTTCCAGCAAATCCGACAGCCAGCCCGTGACAACAGTGGGATCAAGTTGAATATCCATGCCAAAGCATTGACCACTTTCGCTTAGCCGTTGCAGATGATCGGCAAGGTTTAACGGCATGCCGTTCAGCACGTGGAGCGTTTCAAAAAGGCCTGCCCCGTGAAGTAAGCCCGCATCGAAAGAAGAAATTCCGGCATCTTCTACCGGTGTAATCTGGCCATTAAGTACAATATATTCATTCATAGGTTCACTCACAGGTTGCTATTTACAATATCACCGGGGCCAGCATTCGGAAAGCCGCAGAAATTCTTCAGGTGCCAGAGTCTCCGCGCGGCGGGTCGGATCCATGTTTATCGCCCGGACTTTTTCCAGCACCTGCGCTGCCACAGGTACTTCAAAGGAATGCCGAATGGCATTGCTGATATTTTGCCGCCGATGCGAAAACAGATTGGATACCGTGCTCTGTAATCGTTGCACATCTCTGATACGAGTGAATTTCTCAGCACGCGGAACTACGCGCACCAGTGCCGATTTTACTTTTGGCGGCGGCCAGAACGCTCCCGGAGCAATCGCAGCCAGAATTTCCACATCGGCCATTAATGCGATCAATACGGACAGTGATCCGTAGTGTTCCGTATTGGGCAACGCCCGCATCCGCTGTCCCACTTCCCACTGCACGGTAAAAACCAGGCGTTCAAAGCACACCGACGGAGGATCCAAGGGCTGTGAACTTGCGGCACACTGGGCCGCCAGAATATCAATAATCAAAGGACTGGCGACATTATAAGGCAAATTGGACACCAGTTTCACGGAACCGGTGGAACCCGCCGGCTTTAATGCCAGCAACGCCTGAATTACCAAAGCATTGAGACAATGCTTGCCGGCCAGCACGTCAGCGGTCATCCATTGCACATTGGATAATTTTTCCCAATAGCGTGAGGCTGCGGCCAGCAGCGATGCGTC
This sequence comes from Planctomycetota bacterium, assembly GCA_021826605.1. Next base: position 6,012 of record JAKAZF010000066.1, read on the forward strand.
CAGATCCACCGCCAGAACCGCTTGAACCAGCGGCGATAATCGGGAGGTCAGGTTCCCCGGGCCCGGCCCCACTTCCAGAATAATATCCTGGCAGTCAAGTGCGGCGGCAGCGATGATCTGGTCCAGTATGCGCTGGTCCATCATAAAGTGCTGACCAAGACGGCGCGTGGGCCGCGTGCCGGCGGCAGTGAGTATTTCTTCAATATCTTTACGTTGCATTGGTAGATTCCAGCCGGTGTAACCAAGGGGTAACGAAGTGCTCTTGCTCTGACATGGCGGATTACGGCTCCGGCACCAGTTCAAATGTCAGGGCCGCCGGTTGCGCATGGCCGGCCGCATCCACCGACGGGCCGTGGATGATCAGCTTGTCGATCACCAGTTTGCGATGGTTGAGTCGCAATTCCGTGGGGAATGGCCTGCCCGAAAATATGGCGGCAACCGAATGAACAATTTGCGGCGTGGCAACGCGGGCATAACGCGGACCGGCATACACATCAATAATTTTTTCCACCACAGGTGCCAAACGCGGCAGCAATGTTTTCAAACGGTTGATCAGCAGCGAAGGCGGCAACGGCAGATCACCGACATGCAAAGCATTGATGGTAATACGCGCCCGCGGTCCAGAGCCAAGATCAGGCAGTAAGGCCACATTGACGCCTGCACTGGCTACGGGCCGGCCCGGCATTCGGTTATCACGTACGGCAAAAGTAATTTGATTGTCAGTGAACCGGACGAACGGGTCGGTTAATCCAGGGAGCTTACGCGGCGGTGTTTTCTTCTTTTTCTCCACGCGATACGCAACCGCCAGCAAGCTATTCACTTCGCGTTGGGTAATGGTCCAGGTAATCGTTCCGACATGGGGCTTTCGCAGTTTATTCCTTAAGGCCATCAGGGAGGCCTGAGCGTGATCAGACTGGTTATAAACCGCATCACTCATGGTACGAATTGGACGATACCAGTACGGGGGAAGAAGGATCAACGCCAGGATGGCAGCAATAATCAGAGCGATCAGAATCAGGACGGCTAATATCCAGCTCGTACTTGATTTAGGACGGTAGCGTCGGCTTAAAAATCCCGAGCCTTTGCGCGGTCGCCCGGAGGCGGATCTTGTATTCACAGAGGCCTCCAGATCATGACGCACCGGTCGCTTTCCGGGATGGAGTTGAATATCGTTTTGGAATGCTTATGTGCATGGAGTCGCGCAAGTGCAGGCGTTGAAATTCACCGGCGTTGAGTTCGATTGCGTAATGGATCGGCTGGCCGCTGGGATATCGCTTTTTTCCATTATCGGGCGGCATGAAGTAGTGCCGCACAATGACGCCATGTTGATTAAGAAAAATCACATCAAGCGGAATCAAGGTATGTTTCATCCAGAAAGTTTGCGGCCTGATGCGGCGAAATACAAACAACATACCGCAGTTGTTGGGCATTTTGTGAATAAACATCAAGCCGCGATCCCGCGTACGCGTGGACGCCGCCACCCAGAGTTTGACGGTTGTATGTCCCAGCATCACGTTCGCCTGCGGCAGGTTAGGATATCGGGCGGTGCGGCCGCGCACATCGCCGTGCATCTCAAAACAGAGGGCCAGGATCATGGCCGCCAGCACTGTTAATACTGCGCTCCATCCAGCCAGACGGGGCACTTTCAGAATTTTTTGGGGCGTTTCATTGGGTTTCATTCACTGCATCCTGCAACCGCTATCTAAGCTCCTTATTGTAGCGTGAAGTAGACTTTTTGGGTCAGATGAAACCCGCAAAACTCCAGGTGCCGAAATCGGCATGGGTTTTTGGGAATTCAGCCGTCATCACAGACTGTATTTCAGGGCGCAAAAGCTCTACTCTTCAGCAGCCGGTTAAGTGTACGTCGGAACGCACGTTAGCCGAAGACAAGCATCTATGATTAATTAATTTCCAGGAAGCACATTAGACACATGCAATCCATTTTGCGGAATGGACTCCACGTGGCCATCACAAAATGTGGCGTTGGCGTCGCCGGTGGTAGGCGAATATGAATTATGACGATAGCGCAGGCCCTGATGATTGATAATCGAGGTTGTGGCGTCGGTATTTCCCGGATTCACGGGGATGGTGGTTGCAGACGTATAACTGCCATACTGCCAGGATAATTGACTGGGCGTCCAGGAAAATAGAAATGAGGCGCAATTGCCGCCGGGGAAACTCTGATTGGTATCGCCGATTTCAATAACCTGCGCCGGATCAGCGATGGCGCTGTAATTGAGACTCTGATTCAGGGCATCGCCGGTAATGGGATTGGTAATGGGAACCAGAAACACATTAGGATTCGCCGCGTAATTAAGACCCCATTGGGCGACCATCGGTTCCACGCGATCCGGGCACCAGAAGATGGACGCCCATTTATCCGCTAAATCCGGGGGAATATTTTCGCCAATGACGCCATTATTCGTCATCAGCACCGGCGGGCCGACCAAAAGATAAAAATCCAGATTAGCCCACTCTCCGAAGTATGAATTATAGGAACTCACCACAAATTTGGGGTTGCCGTAGGTTCCATAGGGCAAGACCCCCTGCGATTGATTAATATATTCCAACGTCACCTGACCTAAACTGCGCAGACTCGCCTCACAGGCGGCAGTGCGTGCCAGCTCCCGCGCCCGCGAAATTGCCGGCAGCAAGATGGAAATTAGAATCACGATAATCAGCAGCACGACCAGCATTTCTATGAGGGAAAATCCGCGGACGCTTTGACCTCCAGGCGCATTCCACGCTCTGACAGTTGGCAAGATTCCGCAGTCTGAATCGCCGGCGCGTTGATTATTCTTTCGCATCCTACAACCTCGCAAGCAGCGCACGCCCGGCCTATAACGCAGGCCCAGCGCGCAGCAGTAACCATGTCATATCGGCTGGGTTGCGAAAAATATTAAGACGATATTTTTTTTGGGACGCTTGCAGAAATGCGCGCACAACGACCGCCGTTCAGGCTCGAATTTGACCGACATTATCCGACGCAATAATGAGTTATTCCCTCCGCGCGGTGCGACGTTCACTGACCACAAGATCAAAAGACGCCGGCTTACCCGACTGGGAATCCGATGAAATCCAAACATCAAAATGGCTGGGATCAACAAGCCATTTCCCGGCGGAACTGTAATACCCCAACTGACGATCCCCCAACGTGAATGTAAGTGTCTTTCGCTGACCCGGCAGCAGATGTAGTCGCTGAAAGGCCACCAACTGCCGCACGGGGCGGCCGCCATCCTTGAAATACAGACCTCTGATATAAAGTTGCACGATCTCGGTGCCGGCACGGCTTCCTGAATTTGCGACCACCGCATGTGCACGGATAGTTCCACCGATTCGCAGCCTTGGGGCAGTTAATCGTACCGCACCTAAAGTGAAGTGGGTGTACGACAGCCCATAGCCAAAGCAGAACTCCGGTTGGCGCGATCCGTCAATAAACTTACCG
>JAKAZF010000067.1 GCA_021826605.1 Planctomycetota bacterium
TTGAAGGCCCGATTGGTGCCGTCCGCGTTGGCAGAATCAACGGCCAACTGGCACTCATGCCTACGCAGTCGGATATGGACGCATCGGATCTGGACCTGCTGCTGACCGGCACGGAAAATCAAATCAACATGATTGAAGTTGGGGCGCGTGAGCAATCCGAAAAATCGATTCTGGAAGCCATTGAATTCGGCCACACTTTCATCCGGCAGTTGGTGGCATTACAACGGGATTTAATGGCCAAGGTCGGCAAGCCCAAGGAATGCACACTGCGTTCCGCTCCGGCTGAACTGGTGAAAATCGTCTCGGACTATTCAGATCGAATCCGTCAGGCGCGGCAGATTCCCGGCAAACAGGATCGCAACGATGCCGTTAAAGCCATCAAAAAAGAAATTATTGAAAAGCTTACAGCGGTTGATCCCGCCACCGGAAAACCCGCCAACGACGCGGTTATGGTGTCCAGCGCTATTTCCCAGGTTGAGGAAAAGGTCGTTCGTGAACTGATTCTATCCGGCGTGCGGCCCGATGGCCGTGACCACACCACCATTCGCCCGATTTCCGGACAAGTTGGAGTGTTGCCGCGGACGCACGGATCGGCCGTTTTCTGCCGGGGAGAAACACAGGCGCTGGTTACGACCACGCTTGGCACCGGTGACGATGAACAGATTGTCGATGGCCTTGGCGAGGAATATTCCAAGAAGTTCATGCTGCATTACAACTTCCCGCCGTTCGCCACAGGTGAAGTCAAACGAATCATGGGACCGGGCCGCCGGGAAATTGGGCACGGTGCTTTGGCCGAACGCTCGCTGGAACCGGTTCTGCCTTCACCGGATCAGTTTCCATACGTTATTCGCGTGGTATCGGATATTCTCGAATCCAACGGCAGTTCGTCGATGGCCTCGGTGTGCGGTGGCACGCTGGCATTACTGGACGCCGGAGTGCCCTTAATTCGTCCCGTTGCCGGTATCAGCATAGGGCTGGTCAGCGAAGGGGATCGGGAAGTTTTAATTACGGACATTCTCGGTGAGGAAGATCATTTTGGCGATATGGATTTCAAGGTCTCGGGAACCACACAAGGTATAACCGGCATCCAATTGGATTTGAAGATTCACGGCCTGCGCATGGATCAAATTGCGGCCACTTTGGAACAGGCACGCGTGGCTCGTCTGCAGATACTTGAAAAAATGCAGGCAGTTATTTCCACCCATCGGGCGGAAATTTCACCGTTTGCGCCACGGCTGCTGACCATTCATATCAATCCTGAGAAGATCGGTAAAGTGATCGGGCCTGGCGGCAAGACCATCAAGAAAATTGTTGAAACCACAGGTGCCAAAATTGATATTGAAGATGACGGCACGGTATTTATTTCCGCACTGGGAATGGCCGCCGCTGAACGCGCCCGGGAAGAAGTGGAACGTCTTACGGAAGACGTTAAAGTCGGAAAAATTTACAACGGAAAAGTTTCATCGATTAAAGAATTCGGCGCATTTATTGAGGTTATCCCAGGCGTTGACGGCCTGTGCCACATCAGTGAATTATCTGATAAATATGTCAAAAACGCCTTGGATGAAGTGAAGGTAGGCCAGGAGGTTCGCGTGAAGGTCATCGCCATTGATGATCAGGGGCGAATTAAGCTTTCTCGAAAGCAGGCCATGCGGGATGAAAATCCGCAGCCGGCTGCGGCGGCAACGGTAGCGCCGCAAGCTCCGGCTGCAGCCAATCCGGCACCGACAGCTTCGGCTTAATTAATCTTACGCGGGTGCATCATGGTAGAGCCTGCAGCACACCCCGGCGCGTCAACAGCGAAATCAGTGGATGTTTCTGTTGACAATCTGGATCGGGAACGAGATCGGCTGGCGCGGGTGGAGCAACTGGCTCGCCTGGGCGAGCTTGCCGGAGGGTTGGCTCATGAGTTGAAAAATCCGCTTTCGACCATCAAACTGAACCTGCAGTTATTGCAGGAGGATTTGATGCAGTTGCCCGGCGCGGAAACCAGCAGGGCAAGAGCTTCAACCCTGCGAAAAGAGGTCGACCGTCTCGGCCATACTGTCGATGATTTTCTCCGGTTCGCCGGCCGCCTGGAGTTGCACACCAAACCGACGCAACTCAATGATCTGGTGCGGGACTTGATTGACTTTTTTCGACCACAGGCCCAGGCCGCCAATGTGCGGCTGCATACCAGCTTGTGCTCCGAGGAGCCGCTTTGCCCCTTGGACCCCAACTTGATCAAGCAGGCATTGTTGAATCTGATGCTTAACGCCGTGCAGGCCATGCCGGACGGCGGAGATTTAATTATTCGTACGCATGTGGATCAAAACCGGGTTTATTTGGATGTTGCGGATACCGGTTCGGGCGTATCGGCCAGTGCCGCGTCGCATATTTTTGAAGCATACTACACGACGAAAAAGGGCGGAACCGGACTGGGGCTTGCCACCACGCGCCGTATCATTGAAGAACACCGCGGTCATATTTCCTTTACCAGTGAACCCGGCAAGGGAACCAATTTCCGGCTGGATCTGCCCCTGCAGTAGACCATGGCCGTATTCGGCCCAGATGGACGCTTACTGGTCACATTACTGAGCAATTGGTATTAATGGTATGGCATTGTCGATGTTCACCGATGTTTGAACATATGGGGTGCATCGATGAACATTGGCGTACCTCGTCCTGGCCGCCTCAGCTCATTTCGGCTTTATGCCGCAAAGGATCAAAATGGTGGGGATCAGATTAAAGCACGCGTGCATGGTAATGTCCGTCCAGATATTTCCAGTACGTTCATACATATAACCTAACGCCACGGCCAGCAGGAACAAAACCGGAAAATATTCATCGTAACCGGGTGTAACAACGTAATGCACGCCTGCAAATACAGCCGCGGTGAGCAGAATTGCAATCCATCGTCGGCGCGGCAACCATGGCGATTGCGGCCATTGTGGCGGGGGGGGAGGACTCGGCGGTGCGGGGACACCTGCGGTGGAATCTGAAGATGGACGTTCCTCACTCGCGGTGGAAGCTATGTCCGGTTGTCCCCATGGCGTATTGTGCGCGGCAGCCAAATTCGCCGGGGTCGTAGCGGTCTTTGAACCGATGAGCATGAATTTCTGGCTCAGCCAGGACTGAATTAACCCGCGGAAGAAAAGTTCCTCGGAAATGGGTGCAACAATCACGACCATGAGCACAAGGAAGGCCAGACTGATCGGGGAATGATCCGTTGCCATGGCTTTAAGTGCCGGATGCACTGGCGGAAGTTTATGCGTGATGAGCCTGGATGCCACATCCGTAACGAGAATCGAAACATATAAAATTGGCGCAATGACCGCAAAACTCAATACCCCCAATCCCACACCGCGCGGAATATTGCGAGCGATGATTCCCAGGCCGGAAAGTCCATTCTCAAACCACGTTCTGCTGAAAATACATGTTGCCGCAATGGCTGACAAACCTGCGAGAATTTCAACAACCGTAGATTTTTGCGACATTGACACGTGCGCCGTCGCAATAGCCGCAAGATTCCCAATGAAGAAATAGATAAGAAAAACCAGAACCACGGCAAGAAAACTTAGAATATTATTGCGCTTCGGAGCCTGTTGCAGCGGCTCGGCGGAAAATACCCTTGCGCGTATAATGACATAAATGCTCGCGGCCAGAGCTGCCAGCAAAAACGCGAAAATATGCGCGGCCATAAAACTGACGGATACAGCGTGATGTTGAAGCGGTTGTGGATGGATAAGATAGTCTCCAGAAAAAGGGATATACGCTGAATATTCTCCAGAAGATCGTCGAAACAAAAAAACGCGAAGTCGCTCAATCCAAGGCTGGCGTTCCACTTCTCGAGTTGCAGGCACGCTGTAAGGACATGGAACCACCCCGTAATTTTTTCGCCGCCATGACCCGAGAACCTGTCGGGCTGGTCAATGTTATTGCGGAAGTAAAAAAAGCCTCGCCTTCCGCAGGTGTTATACGGGATGACTTTGATCCCGTTGCCATCGCCAAAGCATACTCCACAGCCGGTGCTGATGCACTCTCGGTGCTGACGGATCGGGAATATTTCCATGGATCCTTGGATTATCTGCATCCCATTCACCGGGAAGTCACCATTCCGATCCTGCGGAAAGATTTTATCATTGATCCCTATCAGGTGTGGGAATCGCGATCGGCGGGCGCTGATGCCATTTTGCTGATTGCCGAAATTCTCGCGGATTCACAAATGATCGATATGCTGATTCTGGCCGCGGAGTTGCGTCTTACCGCGTTGATTGAAGTTCATGAGATCGACAGCCTGCTTCGGGTGATTAATATTCTGGGCTTTCCAATGCGAAGTTACAGCCTTTTGGGAATCAATAACCGTGATCTGACAACTTTCAACGTGGATCTGGTTAATTCCATCCGGCTTGCGGAGTTTGTGGATGACAAAGCGGTTCTTGTGGCGGAAAGTGGAATCCGTGACAAATCAGATATTCAACGCCTCAATGCCGCTGGAATTCGCTCCGTGCTCATTGGAGAAACGCTCATGCGCAGTGGTGATATTGGCGGCACAATGGCGAATTTGAAAGGGATATTGCGGCGCAGTTGATGGGATTTAATTGCCTGTAGCGGCTTATTACGCCAGCAGTCCTTCATATGTATCCGTCGATACCGCCCGCACCACGCTGGTAACGATCAGCCACACAATTGCCAAACCGGCCAGCAGCAAAATCCACTCCAAAGCCACCGTTGTAAAAGACGTATTGGAGTTGGAAGTTGCGGTGTAGGTTGCACTGTTGCTGGTGGTCGAAGCACTGTGACTGGTGGTTTGGTAGCCCCAGAATATCGCAAACGCGATAATACATGTGATAACGGACATTGCCGCCCAGACGGTAACCCTCCATAATCGGTTAATGCGTTGCAGCGCACTGGTGCGCTGCAATGCCGCAAGACGCCGCTTGTTGGCCAATGCCAATGCCGCAGCCGCAATATTTATCTGGGGACGATGTGCACTGACCAGTGCAAAGGCTTGCCGAATCGTGGCATCGTCTTCGGAAAACAATTCACGTTTCTGGTTCATGGCTTATACCTCGCAAGACTTTCGGATAATTGTTGCCGGGCACGATACAGAATGGTTTTAATCGTACCCACAGGCCGACCGGTAATTTGGGCAATTTCCGGTAACGGCAGATCATCCTGATAATACAATTTTACAATCATGGCTACTTGAGGCCCCAATGCTGCCACTGATTTCCATATCTCCTGCTTTGCATCCAACTGCTCCACCAGATCGACTTGTTCCGGTCCGGCAAGATTTTCCGGCAATATGCCATGGACATGCCGGGCGGCCTGCTTTTTCTGCCGCAGAGCTGTGCGAAAGGCAATTTGATAAATCCAGGTTCCCAGGGCGGATCGCCCGTCAAAACCGGGTAGTGCCAGGTAAACAGCGGAGAAAATGTCCGCCGCCGCCTGATCAATGTCCGCACCGCGCAAGCCTACAGACTGGCACAGGCTGCAGATGCGATCTTGAAATTGTCTTACCAGTTCTGCAAAAGCCTCCGCATCACCGGCCCGCAGGTTCGCAATATCCATCGGTGTGTCCAGCAGTTCCATCACCGTACCTCTCCGGTTGCTCTATTAGTGTACCCGGAATCGCCGCTGGTTTTAAAAAATCATCATTTTTTTGAAACCGCCGGGCGTTCAGGTGGTACCAAAACAATGAAAAGTATGCCGCTCGGGCAGAAAGGACGTGTTTTATGCCTCCGTTTCCACCACCTTCGCACTCGCCTGTGGCTATTACGCTGATTATTGTTATTGCCGCGCTAATCGCGCTGGGGATGGTGTTGCGTTGGCACCATGACCGGCAACGCCTGCTGGTGCTGAAATTGGCCATGGAGAAGGGTGTAACCAATTTGCCGGCAGCGCTTCCGATGTGGTTAAGCTCCCTGCGGCAGGGAATTCTGCTGGCAACACTGGGCGTGGCACTGTTGATCGTTGGAGGTTTTGCCATGGCCATGTCGCATGGCCACGGTCTCCAACCGCTCCAACCGTGGAGACCGGGGCCGGGAATGATACATGGTGGGCCTCCTGACGGTCGGCATTCGGCATCAATGCCATCCCCCGGAGCACCGCCGGGATTCGGCCCTCCGGCGAATGTCAATCACATGCCGCCTGGTAGACTTGACAGACCCGGAACCCCAGATCGTGGATTTGGCCCGCCCAATGGCTTTCCTCGCCGGGCCGTTATAGGTCCTGGATACCGACGATTCCTGCCACCGCGTATGCAACAACAAAAAATGCTGGGCTTGGGCGCAGTGGCCATCGGTTTTATTCTCACGCTGTTAGGAGCGGCAAGAATTGCCTTTGCCAATGTGGAGCGTAAATACACGGCAACTGACGAAAATCAAGCCCCTGATTCTCCACACGCGCCGGACGCACCGTAAACGCCGGATGCGATTACTGCGGCTGACCGACTCCGGCTTGTCCGGCCTGATTCCCCTGCATCGATTGCATTTCCATCATCAGTAACAGTGGCAGCAGGGCATGAACGCGCATGGAAAGTTGCTCCAGATTTTTCATCGGCATACGCCATTGCCCGGTTAAGGTATTCTTTCTGGCGGCCACACTTATTGACATCGGTTCGGTGGCGGGCATTTTCACGATCGGGCTGTTCATATTGGCCATCGCTTCTATGCGTTGCCCCAGAGCGGCAAAGAGCGGTGACAGATCCAGATATTCAACAATGGTTGAACCCGCTGGAATGTGCTTGGCCGCGGCTGCAATCCTGGGCTTGGTGTCTAATGTGTCAGAGCCATTCGCAGAGGCCTTTACCGCGGCGGCAAGAAAATGGTTGCCGCAATTACCACCGATAACAACCTGCGTTTCGTTGCTGCCGATGAGGTATTTCTGACTGGCCGCCCCCATTAATTGCTCTTCCATCTGCATCGCGCCGGCTTCCGGCGTTTGGGCGCCGGACAAGATTGGTGACATGGTAATGGATGTAAACGGAACCGACCCAATGGTAACTTTCCTCGGCGATACGGCTATCTTGTATTTTACGCTTGTTCCCATTCCAAATTGAAGGTGCGAAATCCAATGCCACTGCTTGACAAAGAGCCTTTGCATCAGTGCCGCGGATGCCGCGGGCGTTTTTGAACTTACCATATACGCGGACGGTGTGAGGAATTCTTTAGGTTTTGAACTGATGCCCATCACGCTGGCCGATTGTGAGAGCGGCTTGATACACTGTGCGAAAAGCGTTAAAGAATCGCGAATTTCCGCTATTTGTTTCTGGTCATGCGTTGCGGAGGCCGGCAGGTCTTCAGCCCATTTATTGATAAGCCCCGCGGTCTGTGCGCCATCAAAATTAGATGCAGCTATTTCAGCCCATGGTTTTATTTCCGGCAGGCCCATTAGCGGCTTGGCGGGCAACGGCCGCAGGCAGGCCAATGCCTGGGCTACTTGTGACCCGGCTTTTGCATTCGAGACCATGGAAAGCGTCACGGCCGCGGGAGTAATGCGCAATCCGATAAGTGCGGACTGTGTGTCTTTGAGGATTCGCAGTGCCACCTTTTTTGCAATTGATTTTAATTCTTCTGCATGGCCGGCTTTAGTTCCGGTTGCAGTGGAATGGGTTTTGGCCATCAGTTGTTCAATGCGCGTAAGGATGCTCGGCATATTGAGCAGAAAATAAACATCCGATTGATCCGCCAGAGATTGTTCAGATTCGCTGCGCATTGGTGCCATGGCCTTACTGACGGATTTAAACCGCAGCAATGCCCCATGATCATTGGATACCATAATGCAACCGCGGCCGGACATCGCATAAATACTCTCCCCTGAAGCGGATTGCCCGTGTGCCAAGCCGTCCTTGCCTGTGGAAAAATTCATCGCGGCAATGACGGAAGCGGGGTCTTTGGCTGGCAAAATCATGACAGTATGTGTGGAACCGGTCGCAGTGGCACCCGGAATCATGACGATTGCAGCTGTCCCGTGGGCCGTAATTCCACGCGGTAAATCAAGCTCCTTTTCAATATGCCGTAATGAGGGAGGCAATACGGGAATTTTCAGCTTTTGCGTAAGCGCAGCAACTTTCTTATCCAAACCGGCCATATCATGAATAATCACGACGGCCTGCGCGGAGGATGGAATATCTGCCAGAATTCTGGCATCCGCAGCCGAACGATGCGCCTGACTGCCAGCGGCCCAAATACTGCCAGTGCCCAACAACATGCACCCAATGGCGGCCGTGTTACGCAGGTATCTGAAATGTAACATCTTGAAAGTCTCCTGTAGTTTGCGAAATATAAAAGTAGACAAATATCAAAATAGTGTGCCGGCGGAATTGCCGGACAAGCTCTGCTCCAACGTAGCTACGGGAATATATAGTTGCATATTTAATGACTTTTCATCCGTACCGACACTGAACACTGCCGGCGGTGGCGGAAGCCCCAATGTAAGCGCATTGGCGGCTTTCGGAACGGATGTGCGATTCTGCAGTTGGTTCCAGCGGGCAATTGGAAGATATGCGGCGGCAAAAGAATGCGGCAATATTTTGCCAATGCTCTGCGCCAGACCGGGGCGTTTACAGATTGTGTGATCTGATTTTTGGACCGCGGTAACGGCGGATTTTATAAATGCCGCCGTGCTGTCCACGCCCACGAGAATTCGATGCGATCCGATGTTAATCATCACAATATGGTGTTCGCTTTCCCCGGGTGTTTTAGCCGCAAGGGTCATGCGCATGGCTGGATAACCCATGATGGATAAGCCAGTGGTCTGCATATGTTGCTGGGACCGGGTGGTGCCATGCCCGGCGCGGTCGTAGCGATGATTAAAATAAGCCGCCAGATTGCGCATTTGAGCCTTTGGATGCTGTGTGTACTGGAGAATAACAGCCGGGCCCGACGCCCAGGGGCTTACCATCATCGGACGAACGGTATTTCCCGCTGGCTTTGGTGGCAACAACATCGCGGCCGTCCCGGTGTGATCCGCGACAGCGGATAGAAAGTTGCGGATGTCCTTGCTTTCTCCGGCCCGCTTTTGTCGGTTTGCCGCTAACATGGCCTTTAACCATCGCGATATGGAACTGCCGTTGATACTGTCGGCATACAGTACCGAGTAACGGGCATCGGGCAGACCGGCAAGAGCATTGGCTGGCAGAGCAGGCTGTGCCGCGATCAGTTTAGCCAGCGGTGAATGGCCGTGAAATCGATTGGTAAGATTAATCACCAGGGCCTGACGGCCCAAATGAACCGTCATCGCGCTGCGCTGTAACCCCGTTCGCAACTGGTTGCTTATTTCACTTCCAACCTGATGTAAAATCGCGCGCAGAGCCGAACTCCGCACCGCCAATTGATGTCCGGGCATCAGCGCAGAAATCATGGCCGCTGACGGTTGAAACAACACTTTCCTTAGGGCCCGCGAATCACCTTCAATGGTGATATCTGAACGGCCCATTGCTGAAGCCATTTTTGCCGGCAGCTT
>JAKAZF010000068.1 GCA_021826605.1 Planctomycetota bacterium
TATGCGCGCAATCAGATATGGCACACCATTGCGGGGAATGGCTTTCTGATAAAAAGATGGTAGCACCATGGCTTCTGCCCACGGCGGCAAATCCCCGTTGCGGTCTGGATTGCCGCAGACATACGACCTGAAAAACAATCCAGTCTCCAGGGTGCGTGTGAATGAATAAATCTTCGTTCTGTATGCCAGGGATACCGGTCGATACGCTGGTTTCCTTGCCGAAAAATGGCCTATTATTGATATATACCGTCCCTAAGGCTCCGTCAACTGTTACGAATATATCGGTCGTGCGCCAGGCGTGCGATTTGGCCGGGGCACCGGGCGCGGCAGGTGAATAAAACCAAAGTGCGTTCCAGGCAATCAGAACGCAAATCACACGGCTGATGAAGTTATTCCCTGGCATACATCTGATCCGATTCCATTAAAGCGCCACCGCTCGTGACACACGGCAGTCGATTCACTTCCCGTAAGGTAATTCCTTAGCACTTGAAGGTTCCAGGCGTTTGAGAGACTTTTCTATCCGCAGTGCTTCGGCTAGATGGTTGTCGCGAACGGCCGCGCTAAGGGCCTTGCGCAATTGCGTGCAGTATATTTGCCGATACGTCTGCAGGGCCAAACGGAATTGTCCGCGTGCCACAGCCAGGGCCATCGTGTATTGCTTCCATGCGGTTTTGGCTCTAGCAGTGGTAAATCCGGTGTGCTCTGGTGCATGAAAGCCCCGCTTTTTCATGGCCGTAATAATAATCGTAAGACGGAGTGTTTCATGGACTTCATTGGACGTCATGGCAGCTTGCAGGGCAGTAAGCAGATGGGCGCGACAATGTTTTGTCGCCGCATTCACCGACCTCCGGTAACTGGAGTGAGCGGTGTTTTCCGCCGCGTGATATGTTTTCTGGGCGGCAATAGCTGCGGCGCTGGTAAATGGCGCGTTGGTATTCGAGATAGCCGGAGCATATTCGTTGGGATTTTTACGCTTCGTCAAAGGCAGCGGATTGATCTGTGCGCGCAGGTCAAGAGGAAGTTGATAATTAATTCCCATTGGATCAGCCGGCGCTTCTACGGTTTGAACCGGCGTGAGTGTAATGGCATAAAATATCACGCTGCTTCGGGCGGCAACTCCCAGCGCAAAGTTCAGCGGTGGTAACCATGTCGGATTGGGATGGGCATGACGATAACGGGTTTTCCATCGCATAATGAGGTTTCCGTCGAGATAAGCCCGGACTTCCCGCGTGCGCACTTTTATCAGACAGGTGTAGCGCACCTGGTTCTTAAGGCACTGAGCAAAGTGGCGTGATTTTGGGCTGTTGATTATATTTTTCCCATCAACCTGTTCGAATCCATCAATATGATTGCCATACGCTCCCATATCCCAGTCAAACTGGCGCCCCTTGACACAACAGACGATTGCGACGTCATTATCTGTTGCGGTGCGGGCGAAAACCGCACGAAGATTGTATTGTGGCGGTGCCCCAATCGGCAGGCCGATACTTATATTTTTCCACTTGGAAGTTCCCACGAGGCAGTGATTGTTAATTGCCCAGCCGCCCGTGCGCGAATCGCGTGCGGTATTGATACGCGCCAGCACATTGATGGTTGGGCCGTCGCGCGTGATGGAAGCCGCTTCCACCGGTTTAACCGGATTACACGACAACAAAATCACGAAAAGCGATGCAACCAGCAGCACATGACAGTGAACGGCGCGCATGGACATGGGCAGCCTCCGGTTAAAAGCCGTTGCGTAAAAGGCGGTCAATGGCTCGTTTGTTGCTGTTCAGGCGGTCCAGGGCCGTCATCACCGCATCGCGCCGTGCTTCAATATGGATTACACCGGGTGGTGATCCCGCCCAGTTACCGCAGGTTCGAATAAACCGTCGCAGGGCTTCAATGAGCGGGACACTGCGGGGAGCGGCAATTTCTGAAAGTCGCGAGAGCCGGCGCATGGTATTTCTGATGGGTGCTTTCAGCAGCGCCATGGCGGGCGGCGGGAATTTCCAGAGGTAATTCTTGTAACCGCTGATAATATCAAAAGCCTTGTATTCGGATGTTGCCAGTGAAAGCTTCCGCAGTTGTTTCCCCGCCGCCACCGCCAGCAGATATTGTGCGGATATATCGTTGGGGGCCAACGCGGTAATCTGCTTGAGGCGGCTTAGCACGTCCGGATCACGCAAGGCTCCGATTCCCATGCGGTCAAATTTTGGCTGCAGGGTTGAAAACAGCAGCATGGCGTAGCTGATGTCGCGCGGTTTATTCCGCTGCATCAGGGCCATCGCCTCCTGCAGGGTGCGCACTGTGAAAATTTGGATTTTCCAGGCCCGCTGCGGACCGTCCAATATCATCATGTCCGAGATACTGCCAATATTTCTTTGCGGCAGCACTACGCCGGTTAAATGATCTTCAATAGCTCCATGAATTTTGTCGGCTACCCCGCCGATGGCTCGCACACGCCAGTCGGCGGTGATGGCCCCCGTAATCGCCATCTGCCGATCCAGTCGGGTGTTCTCCAATAGCGATAAAATCAGGATCGCACAGGCACATCCGGCGGAATTGCCATCGGCATCCAGGTATTGATCTGAAAAACTTAATCGAATACATCCCGGCTGGAGCTTGGGGTAGCGCAATCGGACAGCGCGCAGCGCGATGTGTGCCGCAACCATTACGTCCGGACCAACTTTATTGACAAACTTGATCGGCGGGGAAGACTTGCTGGTGTTGACAGTGGCAATGATTTCCTCGCTGGACCCCGTGGACATCCCACTACCGAGTTCATAAACCACCAGTCCGCGTATGGAATTTTCCAAGCGTAAATAATGCTTTACGCGGTTCTGATAGGCAGGCCGGACAATGGAATTATACCGACTGCTGCCGCCTGTAAGTGCAGCGTCTCCGGCCCGTGCCAAGCCTGGAAATCCCAATGCCGCATAAAGCGCCACCACAAAAATCCCGGAAAATAAGTGCGTAATGGAGTTGCCTGTGCGCCGGTCGAGTGACTTTTGCATATTCCATTCTCCGTTGATGGGCACCGTCGTCCGTGCGGTATTCTGAATGTATTGTACCAAAACCGGCGATGCAGATTTTGTCCGCAATTCTAACAAAATAGGAAACTTGAGCAACCTTTGCTTGAATTTCCGTTAATTCTTTTCAATTCAATGTTTTAACCCGACGTGTGCAATGGGCTGTCGCATTGGGTCCGGAGCTGGAATCGGCGCAATAAAATATTCGGCCTGGTGCGGCATCGTTATCGGCTAGCCCGCTTTGGATCCATTCTGAAACTGCCAATGTACCGCATGTGTGCTGACTCCGAAATCGGCTGCGAGCTTATCGACATGTCTGTCGACTTCATCGGGGTCCAATTCGGAATCAATTGTACTCAGCACAACTTCCTGCGGAATCAGTAATTCGGCCGCAAACGCCCGGGAGCATTGTTGGTCCCAGTTCCGCACGTCGGTCACGAGCCTGGCCCCATCGCTACAAGCATAAGCCGCATGGAATAATCCGCGGGCTTCCAGAAAACGACGGCTTTCCGCGCGACTTGGGATTGGGCCTGCCAGCACAGCGCCTCGGTCTCCGCGCCACCCGACCGCCGCCCGCACCATTCCGACGGGAAGATGATTTCGTTCCTCGAATGTGAGATTTGGAATTCCCATTTCTCTTCCAACCTCCGAAATATCCGCGATAGGCGCATGGGAGGATGCCCCCCGCAGCGCCGTCCGCCACTTTCGGGCTACCAGATACCCGGCCTTAGCCGCCAGGTCGGAGGTGGGCAGGGCCGGCATATTCATTTGTGGAGAGCGATCTAGGTCGATTGCGCAAGCCCATTGCCAGAGTTTGACAGATGAGGCCCGAGCCCCCGCATCAAGTACATCGTTAAACAATGCCTGTCGCTGGTAATTGTCGCCCGCGCGTTCCAGAAATTCGACAAGTTCATTTTCTATTGATGAATATGGGTCAAGGCCGAGCCTTCCAGCGGCGTTACAAAAGGCCTTTTCGCCGGAATCAGCGCTCGATATTGCCTCCCAGTTGCCGCGCAATGCCTCAATGCGTTCATCTTGTTTACCCGGGCCGCTCCATGACAGAACTTTTGCTATAAACTCGCTGAGGGCCGATTCCACGCCGGGGCGGTCCAGTAACTCTCGCGAGGAATATAGGAACTGCCCTGGCATATTTGGGTAGGCGTCATCTTCGTCTCTTACCCACTCAGCGCAAATATGGCGGCCGTCTCCATAAAGGGTCAGGCGCGGCAGCAACAGGCCCGAATCGGCAGCCCGCACCGAATGTCGTTGGACCCAGGCCTGCTGCTCATCGGACCAGTGCTTTCCCGGAACCGGCGGCCTCTCCCATCGGCATGTCTCGTTAAGCAGTGTCCACCAGTTCGTGACCACCCACTGGGCCAACGGGAACAGCGGAATATAAACGGTATTCGTTTCTTTTCCAGTCGCCCGATCCAGCAATGTTGTGACGCATTTGCCGCCTGCAAAAATACGCGTTGCGGCCCAGGTTCGTTGTTCGAGCGGATCAATTGCTGAAGGCTCGGGGACACGCTCGCATTCAATGGTCAGTGATTTTAGCACAGGGGGCATTCCTTAAAAGGCCGTGGGGATCCTCAGGGTATTGATCTTCGTATTGTAACGGGAACCCATGATACCAACCGTGCCCGCTATTTGAGAGCCGCGCTTCATGGAGTTTTGGCGGCTCATTTCCACGTTGAATATAGGCCCAAACACTGGCAGGGAATCGACCGCGAAATTCTCGGCTCACGCAGGATGCGACGATGGCTTGCCGCAGAGTTTGGATGAGTAGGGGCCATTGTGTTTCATCGAAGGTATCGCACAGAGCTTTGCCCTTGCGCGGGCCGAATGTCCAGAGGTTCTTCGGAGATGGATGGCTTTTGTGCTCTCCACTGGGCAGGTAATGGGCGTCCTGGGCTACTTCATCGGCCGAGGCGTGGCCGGCGGGCCATGGACAAACAATTCCGGATCGGAAGTTACCAGGGTCTCGAACGTAACTTGGTTTGCGCCTCATGTTGGTAAGTATAGCAGTGCCAAGGATTTTCGGATAGCGAAATTGGGCTGTGATAGTGCTGATTTCCTGATTCCAGATTGCGGCCGGTCAGTGGCCGGCGCGAATTTTCATTTCGCCTTGGCCATTATGAGAATAGTAGCACCATTGGGCGGTCCATTGGGTATCGGGGGCTATGGGCGTCATGGGCGGTTTGCAGCGCAGCAAGCGCACCTTCCACTGCGGATGGCTGACGCCGGTGGAGGCGGGGGCGGGTTGAACCTGCCAGCGGGTGATGGCCAGGCATGGATCATTTATTTCCCAGGGCGGGCGGGCCAGCAGGCCGCACACGCCGCCGGCGGCCGCCGCCAGTTGCCATCGGCGGTTTGCGGCCATATCCGCCCCGGCACCGTTGGCGATCACCACTGCTGCGGCACTGCACCGCAGAGTCTGATCAATGCTCCAGATGCGATCCGACTGATTGGGTGGATCAATGAAAATGCACCGTTCCAGCAGGCGACGGCCCGGTAAAATGGCGGCCAGGAGTTGCACGGTAGGCAGAAATTCTGTTCCGCCAATCCAGAAAAGATATTTGTGTTCTGATTGCCTCAGGATTCGACCTGCCGTCCAGGCCATCAGTGTAAGCGCTGCCGGCCACCAGGAATGCCGGCGTGCCTGCGGCGGGGGGGTATACAAAGCGGCAGTTTTGGAATCTAACGCATCTCCATAAAACCATTCGTGAATACCGGGGCATAATTCAGGCATATCGGCGGAGGCGTTTTCATCGCCGGAAGCGCATGACGCTGATTCCCGTGGTGCAGAAGCCTGCGGTTCAAGCTTTTGAATAAGGCGGGCGGAGTTTTGGACTACGTCCGCGAAAGTAAGTTTGCCTGCCATGCTGTTGCATCTCCCTGATTTTCATACACCAACAGGTTAGTATAATGTTAGGTATGCGTCAAACAGTGTTGTGATAGATCGCGCATTCAAAATCCGCAGTTGCAGTTGGCCGCACTGACCGCTATCGCATGATAATCGCTATCACCAAGGCGGCTAGCGTTTGACATGGCCATCGATTATCACTAAATTCCGCTGATGAGATCCCGGATAATTTCAACTGCAATTCCAATGGGCCGTATGTTCCTGGCGCTGGGCATGATGTGTCTGATTCCCGCCGGATGCGCTACCTATCAGGCCAAGCCATTAAAGCCGGCGGCATTTGAAACGCAATTTCAAGCACGCACCCTGACGAACGCGAACTTAAAAGCATTTATCGCCCGACAACCCATCAAACGCCAGCCAGGCTTTCCGCAGGTGCAAAATTTAAGCACGCTGGTGGCCGCAGGATGGTATTACAGTCCGGCGTTGCGGGTGCAATTGGCGCAACTTAAGGTTGATACGGCCAATATGATGACCGCTTCTCAATCGCCGAATCCGACGGTGGCATTCTCCCCAACGTATGCGGCCAAAGCCGGCCCCGGCGTAAACCCATGGATACTGGGATTTAATTTTAATATTCCCATTGAAACCGCCGGCCGGCGCGAAGACCGTATGGCTCAGACAAAAGCCTTAACTCAGGCGGGGCGGTATGATCTGGGGCAAATTGCCTGGAATGTGCGACAAGCAGTCCGGCGGGCACTGATTCAGGATGCCTTTGCAAACCAGCGATTGCAATTACTGGGGCAAGAGGTCCGCACTACCGCGATGATTCTGCGTTTAATTCAATCCCGGTTTCAAGCCGGTGGCATTTCGCGACCGGTCTATACCACAGCGGAAATTCAAGCGCATGAATCGGAATTGTCGCTGGTGGCGGCTCAGGGGCAGGCTCGGCAGCGACGAATGCAACTGGCCGCCGCTTTATCCGTGCCGGTGCGGGCCTTAAAACATATACGCGTCGTGTTCGCATATCTGATGAAAACTCCGCTGGTGCGTAAGTTGAACATGAAGCAATTAAGCCGAGCGGCCTTGATTAATCGGATGGATATTCAATCATTACTGGCGCAATATCAGGCGGCGGAGGCGGCCTTAAAATTAGAGGTGGCCCGGCAATATCCGAATATTGACCTTGGGCCGGGGTACAGGTTTGATCAGGGCTCCAACAAATTTACCCTGGGCTTTGCCATGGCTCTGCCGATATTCAATCAGAATCAGGGTGCTATCGCCGCCGCCAACGCCCAACGCCTCGTGATCGCTGCGGAACTGGAACAGAAGCAAACGACGGTCATCACACAGATTCGCGCGGCCATATCACAATACCGATCTGCTTTGCGACAGTTGCGTACGGCAGATGCCATTGAAATTCAAGCGTGCACGCAATTGCGTGCCACGCGCAGCGCCTTTAAAGCCGGTGCGCAAAGCCGCCTGGCGCTGGCGGAATCGCAGTTAGCCTTGAACACTTTTGCGCAGGCGGCGCTGCAGTCGCGAAATTCCGCGGTTGTTGCATTGGGAAATCTGGAAGACCTTCTCGAAGCACCGCTGGGAGATACGCCAAAAATGCCGAAAGGAACGTACCCATGAACGTAACACATAGCCACACGCTTCGCCGGTGGTGGAACATCCCCCGGTCAATCCTGCTTTCAGAGGCCATATTGGCGGCCACTGCCGGCGCAGTCGCTGCGGCACCGTCAGGTTCCATCCATCTGACTGCCGCACAGGAAAAGGCACTTAACATTCAAAGCGTGCATCTCAAGACGCAAATAATTCACCCCATGTTAACCCTTTACGGAGAATTGCGCAAAAACCCGGACAGCATCTGGACCGTTTCATCCCCCTTAGCCGGCGTCGTATTGAATATGCCTGGGAAACGGTGGCCGCAATTGGGAACAGCGGTTGTCCGGGGCAGCAGTATGGCCCGAATTCAACCTATGGTTTCCACGTCGCTGCAAATTACCCTGGCGCTGGAGTTGACCAAAGTAAAAGCCGATTTAACCGCGGCCAAGGTGACGCAGTCCACTACCACGGCCGCGTTCAGCAGAGCAAAGACCTTATACGCCCAAAACAACGCGGTATCCCTGGAGCAGGTGCAGACCGCACAAGCAGCGATGGCGGCCGCAGACGCGCGCGTGCGAGCGGATGTGCAAAGTATCGCCGCCATATCCCAACAACTGAAAACCAAATCCGGTGCAATCCTGCCACTGCCGTTTCTCCATAATGGAACTGTAACGGATATTCTTGCGTTTCCCGGCCAAGCGGTGGCGGCTGATCAAGGGTTGCTGAAAATTGAAGATTTTCACACGCTGTTGGCATCTGTAGCGTTGCCGGCTTCCAATTCGGGAACTGTGGCGCTGCGCACGGCGGTGCGGGTGCAGGTGTTAGGCCGCAAGCACTGGATCACCGCCAAGCCTCTGACTGTCGCGGCCCGGGCCGATCGGCAGACTCGCGGGCTATCCATGCTGTATCTCATCAATAATGCCGGTGCATTGCGGCCCGGCATGGCCATTACCGCGAAAGTTCCAGAGACGCGCCAAGCTGTTGCCATGGTCATCATTCCGCGCTCCGCTGTGGTCTGGTGGCAGGGAGAACAGTGGATTTATATTGCCCGCGGCGGTGGCGTATTTGCAATGCGGGAATTGATCGATCCCAAGAGTGTGCCGGGCGGCTACGCGATAAGCGATCTATCGCTGCGTGCAGCGCGTATTGTATCGCATGGTGCCCAGTTGCTGCTGACGATGCAACTAAGTTCTACACTTAAAAAATCGGGTTAACGGCGGCATAACGCTTCTATTGATGGAATTGTGATGCTTAAACGAATTGTAAATTTTGCGCTACATTTTCGCGGCGTCATCATCGCGCTGGCGTGCATACTCATGGCGTATGGAGTCTATTCCATTACCCGTGCGCGGTATGATGTTTATCCCAATTTTATTCAGCCGCAATTAAAAATTAAGACTCTGGCTCCCGGCTTCAGCCCGCGTCAGGTGGAAAAACTTGTGACTACGCCCATTGAGCAGGCACTGGCAGGCGGCGTTGGAGCGGAAAAAACATTTTCCAATTCCCTGGAGGGAATATCCATTGTAAAAGTGCTTTTTCCAAGTGCCTCGAATATCTACCGCGATCAACAAGCGGTTTCCCAGCGACTTTCGCAGGTGGCTGGTGCCTTGCCGCCTGCGGTGCGTACACCCGTCCTCATGCCCTTAAGCAGTTCCATCCGCTGGGTTACGGTAGTGGGAATCACCAGTAAAACCAATGACACCCGACGATTGCGCACCGTTGCCGATTGGGTCATGCAGCCGCGCCTGCTGGCGGTAAACGGTGTTTCCGAGGTGGCCATATACGGGGGCCTGGAAAAGGATTATCGCATTGAAATAATCCCCGGCCGACTGATTCAATATCATTTAACTGTTCGGCAAGTACTTGCCGCGGCCCGTGGTGCCACGGGATTGGTGGGCGCGGGATTTATCACCACGCCCAATCAGGCCATGACTTTGCGGGCGCATGGA
>JAKAZF010000069.1 GCA_021826605.1 Planctomycetota bacterium
GATTTAGCATCTCTGTTCCCCGTTGTCATGCCACATATTCAACGGTGGTTTGTCTGTGAAGAAGCCGCGATACTGCGAAACGGCATTGCCCTGACTGGCTCGCAGGCGAAAGAAGCCCGCCTCGCAGGCGTACAGAAACCCGGTAGAGTTCGCGTGCAGGCGGTAGACGAAATTAAAGTTCATGGCATTGGGTTAATGCAGAAGCTGGCTCCCGGATTGCAGTTAGTTCGCCCCGACAGCAGCGCGATGACGTTCGGCTATGGTATCATTATTCGAAGAATCTACGCTAAAGATCGTGCGGTACTTCTGCACCATCTTGTGCATGTGGCACAAATGGAAGAACTGGGGGGATCCGAAAATTATATCAAACGCTACGTCAATGATTGCCTGCAATTTGGCTACGGCAACGCGCCTCTGGAAATACAGGCGAGGTTTATAACCGAACAGGCCATGCAGGTTGTTACCCCGCAAGACGCCTGCAGCCGCTATCGCACCTACGCCGCCGTGGATTTTTCCGGCGACGACTCGGCGAACAGTTGGTCGTGGCGGCCCAGTCGGCAACCAGTGGGATAGTACTTGTATGGTATACTGGTCTGTGTGAATTCGATAGGCCCCAAAACGCCAGGCGTTGCACTTCTCGCATGTAATGCAATTATCACAGAGGCCCTGCGCACACATCGCCGCAACATCCTCATCAAGGCCGCCGTCGGATTATCCGGAGCTTTGCTTACCCCGGTCCTTGTGGGTGCTGTCGCCACGCTGATGATGTTTTACATTGTGATCTGGATTATTGTAGTGGGTTCAGCATCTGTGGCGATTCACATTGGCCTGGCCATTTTCGCGGTTTGGGTGTTGTTTTATGGCGGTCTTATGATTGTCGCGTGGAAGCGCGAATGGACTACCCGCATTTTCTTTTATCAGTCCAGCGAGCGCCGCCCCCCGGTTGATTTATTCCCACTAACCGTCAAATCCCCGCGATTTTATATTCCGCTGGGCATGGATTTATTGCAGGAAGACATACCCCCCCATTGGGTGATTCGCGTAGCGTGCTACTGGGCCGACATCATGGTTAAAGCCCGCCTGCAATGGGACGTGTACAGGTTTGCGGCTCAGGCCGACAGGGTGCCGGCGGCCGAAATCATTCTTGCGATCAGTCAAGCGACCGGGGCATCGATTCAAGTCGATCCATTGATCAATGACCGCATGACCCATGAGCAACTTCACGCGGCCATTTGCGTACTGATAATTCTTGATATTGCCGCGTTGAATACTGATTGGTCGAAAATCTGGCTCAATCGTGCCGTCCGAGAAAAGCTGGGATTGAATCCGGAACCCGGAAAAAAACAACAAATACACAGCCCATACTCAAGGCCCGGCAGGTCTTGAACCGAACAGTTAATTATGCAAAATGTTTGCGACACACTTGATTCACGCCAGCGCTTTATCGACAATGCGAAGATGGCTGGTATGGAATTAGTTTCGATTGCCGAGTTACTCAAACGCCGCGAACAATCGCGCGAAAAGGAATTGCTCTGGATGCTGGGCATCGGCATAGCCTTGAGTTTGATATTGCCTGTGCTCATGGGGTCCATGGCTTATTTTGCTTATCGACAATTTTCCAGCGGGTCTGGATCATGGTTCGGATGGCTGGCCTGTGTGATTTTTTTCACCGCGTTATTCGTTCCCCTGCTGCTCCTGCGCGAAAAGTCCAACATTGCACCGGACGCAGCTATTATCCGCACGCGGGAAGATGATGATGGCCGCAGGGTGGTTTCCGTCATGGAAACAGAAGTGGACTTACAAAGTTTCGGACCGCTAGGCTTGCAACTCAATGATGATCAAGCGGACGTGGAACAGTGGTGGATTCGACCCTTTTTTTTCGGGCCGCGGATGGTTGTGCGAGCCATGCCGCTGCGCAAACTCTTGCAACTTCTTTCCGCCAATACAGACCGCCCCCGCGCCTCGGAAGTACTGATCAAGCTGGCAGCACGGGATCGGGGGGTGGCCACCACTGATCTTTTGAAGCCCGGAGAAGAGCCGGCGACACTGACACCCACCCTGGCTTATCTGCGGCAATTGGACTGGGTGGATTGCGGTGCCGACGGCTCACGAATCTGGTTGAATTCGAGCCGCCGCGATCAGATTACACAAATTTTGGATCAATTTGCCCCAGTGTCCAAACCCGGCAGATCCAGGTAGCACCGGGGCAATCGCGCCGGAACTGGAAAAATATCTTATCATGCGCGGAATATGCCATGGCTTCTGGACATTTTTTACTTTATCGGACTGCTGCTGGCAGGGCCATTTCTGCTGCTCAAAAGCCGCCGCACCGGCAAGTATCGCACCGACTGGTCAGGCCGACTGGGGCGAATTTCAGATGATGTTTGCAGAGTTTTGCAGGAAGCCTGCGGACAGAAGCGGGTGCTGATTCACTGCGTATCCGTAGGCGAATTATTATCCACGCGCAAACTTGTGGAAGAATTGCTGCATGGCGATCAAACCCTGATGGTGATTATTTCCACCACCACGGATACGGGTATGGCGCGGGCGATGGCTTTATATCCGGCGCAGGCGGGAGCACGGGTCGTTGCGGTGCGCTACCCCTTGGATTTTTCGTTTGCCGTACGAAATTTCCTCAACACTATCAACCCATCCCTGATTGCTTTGGTGGAACTGGAAACATGGCCCAATTTTCTGGCCTTGGCGAACCGGCGCTCAATTCCAGTTCAAATTATCAACGGGCGAATGACCGCCCGATCCTTCAGGCGCTATCGGATAATACGGCCGCTGATGCAGAGAATGTTGCGGCAGGTGGATCGCGTGAGTGTTCAAACGCCGGAAATTGCGAAGCGATTTGTGCAGTTGGGGGCCATGGCAGGAAGCATAGACGTTATTCCCACGATGAAATATGACAGCGCGGATTTCACGGATCAAATTCCCGGAGCACAGGCGATGGCGGGCTCGCTGGGCCTTCAGGATAATCACCAATTATTTGTGGCAGGCTCCATCGGCCCGGGCGAAGAAGAGATTCTTTTACCGGTCTACCAAACGCTGAGAAAAACGTGGCCGCAATTACGATTCGCCATCGTTCCGCGCAAACCGGAAGTTATCGGCCAGGTTATGGCAGCCATTCTGCACACAGGTTTGGAGCCTGTGTTGCGCACGCAACGGCCTGATGACCGTGGGAATGCACCGACACCGATCCAAAACGGACAAGTGATCGTATTAGATACCATGGGGGAGCTTAAGAAGCTCTACAGTTTGGCATTTGCGGTGTTTTCGGGCCGGTCCTTGGTGGATCTTGGAGGTAGCGACATGATTGAGGTGGCCGCGCTGGCTAAACCGTGCTGTTTTGGCCCCAGCACGTATAATTTTTCCGATTCCGTGGCGTTGCTGACAGCCGGGGGTGCTTCCGTAACGGTACAAAATGGTCAGGAGATGCAGGATTTGTTGAAGAATTGGCTGGAACATCCGGAGGAAGCGCATGCGATGGGGCAGCGGGCCAGAGCGTGCGTGGAATCACAGCGCGGCAGCAGTAGACTTTATGCGCATCGTATGCTGAAAAACATTTTTCCAGCCTCTGCAACTTCCGGCGATCTGCCTCGTTATATTAGCAAGGGATAAGTGTTGCCGGATTTTTTTTCGGTGACAGCGGCGCGGCGTTGCGCGTGGCGAAGTTTATTGATAACCGTGTATACTGTTGATTTCCGGTTATACGCCGGATCACAGAATAGGGTTATTTTGCCTGTTTAATGGCATAAATAAATCGGAACGGATTTTTTCATGGTTGAATTGAAAAATAAATCTTCGCTGCTGGAAATTCGCGGGATGGTCAAGCGTTATACGCTGGGCGAAACCGAGGTTCTGGCCCTTAATAAGGTCGATTTAACGATTGAAGAAGGCGACATGGTCGCGATCACCGGGCCTTCCGGCAGCGGCAAATCAACCTTGATGAATATTTTGGGATGCCTCGACGATTTTGATGCCGGTAGTTATGTTATTTCCGGTGAGGATGTCTCCAAACTTACGGGCGATAAACTGGCGGATATACGCAATCGATTGATTGGCTTTGTGTTTCAAAATTTTAATTTATTGCCCAGGCTTTCGGCGTTGGAAAATGTCGAGTTGCCCCTGTTGTATTCGGCGCACAAAGACGCCAAGACTGCCGCCCGCAAGGCCTTGGAAGCTGTGGGCTTGGCGGATCGTATGCACCATGAACCCACGCAACTTTCCGGCGGCCAGCGGCAGCGCGTGGCCATTGCCCGGGCCATTGTCACGAATCCGGCGATTATTCTGGCGGATGAGCCGACGGGAAATCTTGATTCACGCGTCGGTCGGGAAATTCTGGACGTTTTTCACAACATTAATGATGAAGGCCGCACGATTGTCATTGTAACGCATGACGCGAACGTGGCGCGGCATTGCCGTCGCGAGGTGCAGATTCGTGATGGACAGATTATCGACATTATTGAGCATAATCGCGCTGCCAGAGAACTGGTGGCCCAGGCGGGTTGAGCTTGGCGCGCCAAGCTTTTCAGCAACATAATAGGAACGATCCCAGCAAAGGAGCCGCGATAAGCGGAACAGGTACGGATGAAAAAAGGTTTAATACTCATCGGAGTTATCGCAGTCGTGGTTATCGGTGCCGTTGCGTACCAGCATTATCACGCCACGGGCGCTCCAGTAGCACAGAAAGTGCTCACAGCGGTAGTCAAAAAAGGTACCTTGACCGTGCATGTGTACGCCACGGGAAATGTGCTGGCCAACAGAACCGTCGATATCAAATGTCAGGCCGGGGGTGAAATTACCAGCCTGCCGCTAAGCGCAAATGACCCTGAGGAACAGATTCAAATCGGTGATCTGGTGACAAAGGGTCAGGTGATTCTCACAGTTGATCCCACCCTGGAATTGCAGGCGGTCACGATCGCCAAACAGGATCTTGAGCAGGCCAAACTGACGTTAAATACCGCTGAATTGAGTTATGAGATTGCCGGGCAAAGCCTGATTACAACGCGGCAAACCGACGAAGCAAATTTGCTTTCAGCCATCGCGCAGGTGAAAAATGACAAATTGAATGTGCAGCGCGACGCCACACTGTTAAAAGAAAATCTCGCGGCTCAACAGACCTACGATACTGATTACACCACGCTGGTAAGAGATCAACAGGCCCAGCGGCTCGCCGAGGTGCAGCTCAGCCAGCTCAAACAGCAGGCCCTGCAGGTTAAGCTTCAGAAAATCAATGTGGATCTGGATAAAGTCGCGGTCCAGAAATCGCAGGCCAATCTCGATCAGGCCAATACCAATCTGGGATATTGTAAAGTGACGGCACCTTTCACCGGTTACGTGGCCAATGTGGATGTGCAGCAGGGACAGGTTATTGCGTCCGCCACCAATAATGTCGGCGGCGGAACGACCGTCATGACCCTGGTTGATACATCACATATTTATATCAACACAACTGTTAATGAAAGTGATATCAACCATGTGAAAATCGGGGATAAAGTGCAGATTACCGCCGCTGGAGCACCAGGGGTCGTATTTCCCGGCCGCGTAGCGCTGATTGCACCGGAATCCATTCAGGATCAAAGCTCCACCAGCGCCAGCGGTTCTACCAGCAATGTTGTCACGTTTCAGGCAAAAATTGAAGTTTTGGGTTCGCAAAAGCAATTACTCAAACCCGGCATGACCGCCAATGTGGATGTTTTTGCTGATAAACTGCCCAACGTGGTCTACATTCCTCTGCAGGCTGTAGTGATTCAAAATAACGAAGATAACGTGACGGTCGTACTGCCTGATGGCAGGCACATATTCAAGCCGGTCACGCTCGGGCAGCGTAATGATCTGGAGTGGCAGGTGCTGCACGGACTAAAGCCCGGACAGAACGTATTGATTCATCTAGGCGTGGCATCGAGCATGTGGACGCCGCACCACCACTGATTTTTGAGAGGTTAACCATGCTTTTCTGGACCACAATTAAAATTGCCTTACGCAGCATGCTGGCCAATAAACTGCGCGCCATATTGACCATGCTGGGCATGATCATCGGCGTGGCGGCGGTCATAGCCATGCTGGCGTTGGGCAACGGAGCTAAATCCCGAATCCTCGGATGGGTTTCCCGAATGGGAAAAAACACCATCACCATCTTCCCGCATAATCCCAAAATGCCTCCGGTGCTCAACGGCTCCGCCGAGCCGCTGTCGCTCGGCGACGCGCACGCCATGCTGTCAATTCCGGGCGTTAAATACGTTTCGCCCGTGGTAACTTCCGGAGACCCGGTAAAATGGGGCACCAATGAAACGTTCTGTAATATTGTCGGCTGCGCGTCAACCTATATTATCATCCATGATTTTCAGGTGCAGAGCGGGCACATGTTCAACGATTTTGATACGCGTGATCGGGCATCTGTGGCGGTCATCGGCCCGGAAACAGCGACTCGCCTGTTCGGATCGCAGGACCCCTTGGGGCATACCATTACCATCAGTACGGAACGATTCCAGGTGATCGGCGTGCTGGTGCCCAAGGGCCGGCACGGCTGGTTTGATCCGGATAATCAGGTCCTGATGCCCTACAGCACAGCCATGACCAAACTCATGGGCCGGGCAGTGGCATTAAACCATATCGACATGCAGGTGGAACATGCCGTAGACCTTACGCCTGTGCAGAATAAGGCGGAAAAGATTCTCCGCATCCGACATTCCCTGATCCAGGGCGATGAAGATGATTTCTGGATTTCCAATCAATTGCAGGTCATTACAATGGCCAACAATATTGGTGGAGCCTTTACCATGTTTCTGGGATCGGTCGCGGGAATATCGCTTCTGGTAGGCGGGATCGGCATTATGAATATCATGCTGGTGACGGTCACCGAACGTACGCGGGAAATTGGAATTCGTAAAGCCATCGGTGCCAGACGACGTGATATTCTCCGGCAATTTTTAATTGAATCGGTGCTCGTGAGCTTGTTGGGCGGACTTATTGGTGTGGCTGTGGGCGTGGTGGCGGCCCATTTTGTCAAGTTCCGGAATTTTTCCGGCCAGGTTGAACCGCACATGGTTATTCTTGCATTGTCTATTTCCGCCGCCATTGGTATTTTCTTCGGCTATTACCCTGCCCGTCGCGCCGCCGGGCTTAATCCCATTGAGGCTCTCCGATATGAATAAACCGTTTTCTCCGGTCCAAAAACATCAGATGAGCTTCCATGATCCGCGAGTCAAGCGGTCTTTATGTGCTGTGGCTGCCTTCAGTGCGATAACCAGTGTGTGTGGTTGCGCCAGCATTGATTCCGGCGGCTTTGAAAACTACCAGCACGCCGCGATCACCCATCAGCAGATCATTGAATCCGGCGCTTCCACGCGAACCTCGGTGAAAGAATTGCACGCCGTTTTACCGCCCGGCGCAGCACAGCCCACCAACCAGCCGACCGCCCATTTTGCCGGCAGCGGAAAAGTTATCAGACTTTCGCTGGCGGACGCCTTGGTGATCGGGTTAAAAAACAACCCCACGCTCCTGGTGCAAAGATATAATCCAGCCCTCTCTGAGGAACAAATTGTCGCCCAGCGCGGAGCCTTTGATCCGACAGTTAGCGCGGGTGTTCAGGCCTCTAAAAATCGTGTACCCACCAGCGGCGGTTATGTCACGGCCAGCGGGGGATACATTCCCGGCAGCCAGCATTTTGGCACCACAGATTCCGGCAACGCTAATGTGGGGCTAAGTGAAAAACTGCCCACCGGTACATCTATTTCCGCCGCCATGAATTCCAACCTCAATAGCAGTGAGAATGGCGGCGGCCAATCCACCACCGTGAATGGATCCATAACCGTCACCCAGGCCCTGCTGCAAGGCGGAGACTTGCGGGCCAACCTGGCGGGCATTGAAAGTGCGCGGATCGGCAAGAAAATCTCGGACTATCAACTGCGTGGCGAAGCGCTGACCATTACGGATGATATTATCCAAGCCTACTGGGCGTATGTGCTGGCACAACAGAATGTCCATATTTTAAAAACTGCTTTGGATGTTGCACAACAACAGGAAGATCAGACCAAAGAACTTATCCGTGTAGGCCGGACTTCGCCATCGGAATTCGCGCCAGCCGTGGCACAAACGGCGGTCACACGTGAGCAATTGGTCAGTGCGGTCGGTGCCATGAAAATCGCCCGACTTAATTTATTGAGCCTGGTGGCACCGGCGGATCGTCCGTTCTGGCAGGATCATTTGCAGCTTACCACGTTGCCATATATGCCCGGTGGCCCCACCGCCCCGCTGAAGGAGCATACGGAACTGGCTTTAAAAATGAGTCCGGTTCTAAATCAGACGCGCTTACAGATCGAACAAGGGGATTTATCGGTCATTCAAACCCGCAATGGTCTGCTGCCGGTGCTGAATATGTTTATCACTTTTGGAAAGACAGGCTACGCTGAATCTTTTGGTCCGGCCAGTGAAAATCTTAATGGGTCTCCCTATCAGTTGGTCGGAGGCTTGTCCTTTAATTATCCCATTTTCAATCGCACCCCCACCGCCAATTATCAAAGTGCGGTTCTAAGCCGCGATCAGGAAGAGGCCGCATTGGCCAACACCGTTCGCAGTGTGGAATTGAGCGTTCGCACGGCTTACATTCAGGCCCAGACCGACAACCAGCAGATTACCGCAACCGCCGCCACCACCGAAGCGCAAACGGAAACATTACGCGCCACCCAGGGCGAATTTAAAGTTGGTGAAAGCACCGCTATTTTGGTCTCGTTGGCGCAATCTAATCTGCTTGCAGCACGGTTGGCGGAGGCCCAGGCGAATGTCGCATATCTGGATGCTCTCAGCACGTTATATTTGCAGGAAGGTTCTCTGCTGGAGCGCTGCCATATCCGGGCACCCGGCGCTGTCGCGGTCAAACCCGTCGGACCCTCCTGGCTGCGACGCTGGCCTGATGGCGTGTTTCATTGATTGCACACGCTAAAATAAAGCCGAGCTGCGCACGATTCCAAGTCCTGATGGTTATACCACGGGCGCGGAGCCTGAAGCGGTGTTGGCCGGGATTTTAAGAAAATTAGCCAACAGTGTATAGCCTTCCGGTGTAAGAAAACTTTCCGGATGGAATTGCACGCCGTAGAGCGGCCAATGTTTGTGCTGCACGCCCATGATTTCTTTTTCCGCCGTCCACGCTGTCACAATAAAATCAGCGGGTAATGTACCGGGGCGAATGACCAGACTGTGATACCGCGCCGCATCAAAGGGATTTGAAAGGCCTGTAAACAGGCCCTGATTATGATGATAGATGGGGGATGTCTTGCCGTGCATGAGCCGATAGTTGCGTTCAACAACGGCCCCAAAGGCGTGACCGATGCACTGGTGGCCCAGACAAACACCCAGCACGGGCAGGCGCGGACCAAAGTGTTTGAGCACATCATTGCTGATGCCGGCTTCCCG
>JAKAZF010000070.1 GCA_021826605.1 Planctomycetota bacterium
GTGAAAACGAACCGCCGATAATTTAACGCATGATTTAGTAAGTATCTCCCGAATGATCGCAATGCGACTTTGCGATTGCACCAGCAGATGAACCGTTTCCGCTGAAGCGATATGCCGGATAATCTCAGCGATGATCCACGCAATAGGCGAGAATTTTCCCGGCCAATCCTCCTGATTGTGCGGCCAGGCCAACCAGGTGGCGTCATGCGGTTCCCATTCGGCCGGCATCTGGTAGCCTTTTCTGCGCAAGGTTTCGACGGCGGAAATTACAGAAGATGGCTTAGTTCTTTTTTTTGCGGCGGTCATTAGGAGTTCCGTTAAAAATACTTTCAGAAACAGGGCACGCGATTCAGGAAAATCGCTGGGTCAGGCCGGCATAGGCATCCACCCGGCGATCCCGAAAAAACGGCCAATTTCGGCGAACCGTTTCCTGCAGATTGGGATCCACTTCCGCAATGAGAATGTCCTCCTTGTCCACCGATCCGCGTCGCAAAAATCGACCGAACGGATCGCAGATCATGGAACTGCCGAAAAATTCCAGCCCGCCGGTTTTTGCGCCTTCATGCCCGATGCGATTAGGCGACGCCACATAGACCCCATTAGCAATAGCATGAGATCGCTGAATGGTTTGCCACGCATCGACTTGAGCATCACCAAATTCCGCTTTTTCCGCGGGATGCCATCCGATGGCTGTGGCATAAAAGAGCACGTGAACATCCTGCATGGCGGTGAGACGAGCCGCTTCCGGAAACCATTGGTCCCAGCAAATCAGCACCCCAATGCGCCCATAACGGGTTTGAAACGCTTTGAAACCAAGATCACCGGGCGTGAAGTAATATTTTTCATAAAAAAGCGGATCATCCGGGATGTGCATTTTCCGATACATCCCCAGTAGAGTACCGTCGGCATCAATGATCACGGCGGTGTTATGATAAATTCCCGCAGTGCGCTTCTCAAAAAGGGAGATGACCAGCACTACCTGCAGTTGGGCTGCCATTTTGCTGAACCGCTCGGTACTGGGACCGGGGATTGATTCCGCCAGATCAAAAAGTTCCGTCGATTGGGTTTGGCAGAAATATTCGGAACAAAATAATTCCTGGGTACAAATAACGTTAGCGCCCAAGCCCGCGGCCTGACGTATTTGCTGCTCGGCATGATCTCTATTGGCCGCGGGATCCTTCCCGCAGCGCATCTGCATAATCCCGATGTTAAATTTTTCCTTTGCAGGCATTTCGCCTCCTTCGCGCAACATCATTCTGCTTCGACCCCACCGGGGCACAAAAGCCGGAACAAATAGTTTGCTGATTATACGCAAAGCGTCAACCAGAGTAGAATACAGCACGGCTTTGCCCTGCAGGTTCCGGAGCGTAACGGCATGACTCAACGATGGCTCACCGATCTCTGGCCGAAATTTTATTTATGTCGCCGGCAATCAAGGACGCCCGTTCGCAAAGCCCTTGAAACTTTAACGCTAATCCGCGTTTGCGCAGCTGCAATGATCACGTGCATGGCTTTTCCCGCAATCGCCGGCGCTGCCAATGCGAACTCGACCTTTGTAGCCGGTCAAACCAGTCCCCTGCGGGATGAAATTACACCGCAGGTCCGGCAAACCGTACGCCGCGGTTTGAAATGGCTGGCGGCGCGGCAGAATGCCAATGGCTCCTTTGATTCGGGCACCACAGCCATTACCGCGTTGGGCGGATTGGCCTTTGTGGCTGGCGGCAATTTGCCGGGGCAGGGACGATACGCACGAAATGTTTCGCACGCTTTACGTTATATTCTGGATCACTGTCAGCGGTCCGGCCTCATCGCCGGCCCCACCGACGCGGACCCCATGTATTCCCAGGGATTTGCCACACTTTTTTTAGCTGAGATTTATGGTGAATCTCATGCCGCCGACCTGCACGAAAAGCTGCAACGCGCCATTCGCCTGATTATCGATGCGCAAAACGCCCAGGGCGGTTGGCGATATCAACCGGTACCGATGGATGCTGATATTTCCGTGACCATTTGCCAGGTCATGGCCTTGCGCGCCGCGCGCGAAGCCGGCATCGCGGTTCCCAAGCGCACCATCACGAAGGCCATCAGTTTTGTTCATCGCCTGCAAAATGCCGACGGGGGATTCAGTTATATGCTCAATATGGGCGGATCGGCTTTCCCGCGTTCGGCGGCGGGCGTAGCAGCCCTGCTGTATGCGGGAATTTATCGCGGTTCAGCGATTGGCAACGGGGTGCATTATCTCATGGACTGCCTGCCGGGAACGCCGCAAAATAATCAGGGAAATTACTTTTATGGCAACTATTATGGAACCCAGGCCATGTTTCTAGCTGGAGGAAAATATTGGGCTAAATGGTGGCCGGCGATCAGTGGTGACCTGATCAAGCGCCAGCAAACGGCCGGTAACTGGACCGGCGGCGCTGGCCAAAGTTACGCGACGGCCATGGCCTTAATTATTCTGCAGATTCCTGATCGGTATCTGCCGATATTGCAGAAATAAGCTGGAGAAATCCTTGAATCGGCGTGAGTTTAGTCTGATGAGCTTGCTGCTCTTGGTCATTGGAGCCGTTATTTGCTTAACGCCCCCGCCGGCAGCCCGGGCCGCTGCGGATACTGGCGCTGCGTTGCGGTGGCGCGTGCGATTAGCAGCCCTGACGCCTCAGGGCCAAATAAAAGTCATGGCTTCGGCGCAAGTTATTTCCTGGACCTCATCAGGCCGCATCAAACTTTCAGCGGCGGGGAAAACCGTAAATCTCACCACGCGTGACTTATTGAGCCTGCGCCGCAGCACCCCAGGAGCAGTGGAGAAAGGTTCCCAACGGTCACCGTGGTGGCTGCATCTTCGCACTGGAGATATTCTGGCCGGCACCCCCATGGCCTCCAGCGGTGGAAAGATGACCTTTGATTCCGCAGTGTTTGGGAAATTGACCGTACCGATAGATGATGTTGCAGGGCTTACGCGCAAACGCACAACGCCGCCGCTCCAGGGGATCGCGCATGATCACGTCCAATTTATCAACGGAGATCAACTCTCGGGTGCCATGTTGCGGTTACTGCCGCAGGCGGTGCAATGGAAAAGTACGCTGGGAACCATCCGCATTCCCCTGGCTCACATCAAACGTATTAACCTGGCGGAGACTGTGGTGCCGCGTGCGATCCATGGCCCACGCATTCGTATGACATTCATGGACGGCACGATGGTGACGGCATCAGCCATAACATGGCGCGGGCCGAGCCTGGTTCTTACCGGTCCGGCCATCAAGCCCATGAGTTGCGGCGTCGCCATGCTAAAACGCATTGACATTCTGGATGGGCATATAATGTGGCTTACAGCGCTAGCCCCGCAGAAATATGTTCAGATACCGTATGTTGGAACACCGTGGCGTTTAGCAA
The DNA here is from genome assembly GCA_021826605.1 of Planctomycetota bacterium. Next base: position 3,391 of record JAKAZF010000070.1, read on the forward strand.
AAAATCTCAGTTGTGTACTGCGAAAACTTGACGTAAACGGCAGGGGCTTCAGACATGGCCTGGGCACGCATGTGGCGGCGCAACTGATCTACAATCTTGCGGATAAATATAACCAGATGACGTTTATCCCGGCCATGGACCGATCGGCCCGGCCGTGGGGATCATGCCAAGTTGTGGTGCAGGGAGACGGTAAGACCCTGTATACTTCCGGGGTCATACGATGTGGAGAATTATTGCCGCCGGTTTTGCTTTCTGTAAGGCACGTTAAAATCTTAAAATTCATCGTGAGCGGAACCCAGGCGTATGGCGTGCGAGAACGCGTGGATATTCTAAATGCGGCTTTAGTGCGTTAGCCGCTGGTATGGATGGACATCGGGGCATTGGCCATGGAGACATCTCCACAAGTTTATCAAGCGCGTTGCGTCTGCGGACATGAACTGGAAATTCCAGTCCAGCGGCTGGGCCGCCATCTGATTTGCCCGGTGTGCAGCCGCACATTAATTCCCCTGGCCGCCACCCCTATCACCGCTGCAGCGTCACCTGCATCAACACCGCCCGCCGCGCCCGCACAGGCCCAGCGTCCCTGCCCATCCTGCGGAGAAATGATTCTCCGCATTGCCCGTAAATGTCGATACTGCGGTGAATTTGTGGACCCACCAGCCGCCCAAGCCGCGGGTGCGGATTCCGGCGCCACGGAGAAAGATGATGCGACGCAGCCCAATATGGGCGATGCGGTTTTTGATGTTTCGGTTTCGCAATGGGATAATTTTTTTCGCTATCTGACCTGCAGCATCGTGCTGGCGGTTTCGGCGGGAGCCTGCAAAATACCCCCGCTTAAAGCGTATGGAGGAATCATTTTTGCGGTGGTGCTGACCGTAGATGTCTTTGCAGCATTTCTTATTTACCTGCATTCCCGTAACAGCCGATGCCTGATTAACGCCGATCGTGTGGAAACCCAGAGCGGCATATTCACCAAACAAATTGACTGGATTTCCATCAGCAGTGTGTTGGATATTCAGCTGCGACAGGGCTTTCTGCAGCGTCTGCTGGGAATCGGCACCATCGAAATTCGCAGCAATGATCAGGTCACGCCTATGATGGAAATTCATCAGATTCCGCAGGCCCGGAAAGTATTTGAATACTTGCAGCAGCAGATCAGCCGCCGCCATCAGCAGGGCGTGGCGCGATTAATCTGATATTTTCCACGCCCGACGCTATAATTCCGGGTATGTGAAACCTGCTCCGGAGACAAAACGATGACCGACGCCAAGGATTATGATCTGAAACCCCAAGCGCCTAAACCCGCAGCCCCAGCCATCATTTCCGCTGAGGCACCCGTTGATGCACCGATTTCACCGCCTGCCTCATCTCCGGCTGCTAACGTCGAAGCAGCACAACTGAACAAACAGGCCGCCGCGGAACAGGAAGAAGACATTCGCAAAAACAAGGGCTTGGCCTTGTTATCTTATTTGGGTGTTCTTGTGGTTATACCCATGGTGTTTGGGCTGCATTCAAAATTCGTCCGGCATCACGCCAATCAGGGGTTGATCCTCCTGGCACTGGAAACCATCGTCTGGGCATCCTGCAAGACCGCCATGCTGCTGGGTTACCCGTTGGTACATTTATCGGCCATGGTGTATCTGACATCTCTGATCGGTGGTCTGATCTGGCTGGGCTTTACCTTATTGGCATTGCTGGGACTGCTGCATGTTGCCGGCGACAGTTATGCCACGCTGCCGGTAATCGGTGAATATGAAATTATCAGCATCATGGGTAGTGATGAGTCATGAGAGCGCCGAGCTTTTTTGACGCCCACCTGGATCTGGCCTATCTTGCGGAAACCGGCCGAAACATGTTGGATGATCCGCCCGGCGATTCGGATAACCCCGCAGCCCTTACCTTAAAATCGTTATCTGAAAGCCGCGTGCGCCGTGCCGTGGCCACGGTTTTTGTCCAACCGCGCGGACTTGATGATTCCGGTGCGACTGTTGACGGCTCCTGGTGCTACAGTTCACCGCAGGAAGCCTATGAACAATCCGTGCAGCAACTGAACCGGTATGACCAATGGCATACGGCCGGCCACGTGATTTTAATGGACAGGTCACGGACAATACCCTCCGAAAAGCTTGAATTACTGCTGCTGCTGGAAGGATGCGCAGGCCTTCGCAGCGTCGATGATCTGGATGATTTTTATCATCGGGGTATTCGCATATTAGCGCTGACATGGGTAAACGGAACACGCTGGGCCGGCGGCGATCAATCCGGCGGTGATGTTACCGCCGACGGCCTGGCGCTGCTGAATCGCGCCGATGCGTTAAAGATGGTGCATGACGTATCCCATCTATCCGAACGCGCGTTCTGGACCGTGCTGGAAAAAGCCGCCCGTCCCAAGATTGCCTCACACAGCAATTGCCGCAGCCTGTTGCCGGGAAAAAAGCATCCGGAAAGACACTTGTCCGATGCGCAGATCACAGCCCTCGCCAACGCGCAGGGCGTGATTGGCATTAATTTGTTTTCCCGGTTTCTTGTCAGCAGCGGCAACGCAGTAATCCATGACGTCGTTCGGCATATTCAACATATTGTCGAACTTACAGGCCGCACTGACGTCATCGGATTAGGATCCGATATGGACGGCGGCTTTTCCGCACGTGATCTTCCCGCCGGCATCCGCCGCCCCGCCGACTTGGAACACATCTGCAACGCCCTGGCGGACGCGGGCTTCACCGACGGACAAATAGAGCAGTTCGCATGGAGCAATTGGAACAGCTTTTTTTCCAAAGCCGGGCTGATTTCCTGATAATCGCTTTTCACTGAAGTGCCTTATTGCATCAGGGCCTTATTCCAGCGTTTAAGCTGTATGGAAAGCTGCTTTATTCCACCGGCACCTGCCGACCGGTAGGCCGCAACAACATTGCCCGCGCCCAACACATTTCGCACATCAGCACCGATTTCCGGTGACATGCCTCGCATGGCTTCCAGCGGTATATCCGAAAGCTGCGTAAGGCCTTCCCGCTCGCAATATGCGACCATGGAACCCACGATCTGATGCGCTGTGCGAAATGGCACGGATTTTCGCACCAAATACTCCGCCAGTACCGTAGCATCCAAAAATCCTTCGTCCAGCCGCCGGGCGATGGATTGGGGTTTCAACTTTGCGCTTTTTACCAGCGGGGCGGCGATCTGCAGGGATAATTCCACCGAGTCAAACCCCGCAAAGAGCCAGCGTTTATCTTCCTGCATGTCGCGGTTATACGCCAATGGCTGTCCCTTCAACATGGTCAACAGCGCCACCAACTGGCCATAGACACCGCCGGTGCGGCCGCGAATTAATTCCAGCATGTCCGGGTTGCGTTTCTGCGGCATCATGCTGCTGCCGGTGGTGAACTGATCGGCAATACGAATGAAATCAAACTCGGTGGAGCTGTATAAAATCCATTGTTCCGCCCAACGCGATAAGTGCATGGCCATCATGGATAGCGCAAAGGCGAACTCCACGACAAAATCCCGATCGCTGATGGAATCAAGAGAATTTGCGGTTATCCCGTTCATGCCCAGTTGCCGTGCCACTTGTAAGCGATCAATGGGTAACGTGCTGCCCCCTACCGCACCGGAACCCAATGGGCTGATATTGGTGCGCTCTCGGCAATCTGCCAGCCGATCGCGGTCACGCTGAAACATTTCCACATACGCCAGAAGTTCGTGGCCGAAAAGTATCGGCTGTGCCCGCTGCAAATGCGTGTAGGCAGGCATGACATGTTCACCATCCTGCCGCGCCAGAGTCACAAACGCCTGCTGCAACCCCGTCAGCAGTTGATCGACACGATCTATTGCGGCCACACACCAGAGCCGTATATCCAGCGCGACCTGATCATTACGGGACCGAGCCGTGTGCAGCATACGGCCCGGATCGCCCACGCGTTGAATCAACGCGGCCTCCACGGCCATGTGAATGTCTTCCTGCTTAAGATCAAATTCAAATGAGCCAGAGCGTATATCGTCTAAAATACTGTTCAAGCCCTTGCGAATGGCCATAAGATCAGATGCGGAAATCATTCCCGTTGTGCACAGCATATCGGCATGCGCCAGGGAGCCGCGAATATCATGTTCGGCCAGGCGGTAATCAAAGGAAAGCGATTCCACAAATTTTTCCGCCAGGGGATCAACAGCATCGCCGATACGAGCCTGCCACGCTTTGGCGGGTGCGGGAGAAACCACGGATTTTGCAATTGGTTTGACACTTTTTCGGCTCTTTGACTTTGGCATGTTTTATATTCTCTTCTTTAAAACAACAGCTACCGGTCATGGTCATCATTGGCCATGTCCCAGTCTTCGCCAATCCGTGTTCACACTTTCAACCACCGGATCAATTCGCTGATTTTAGAGCCTGCTGCGATCTGCCTCAAGCATAGCCGGGATCGCGCTCAATTTTTTCCTGGCGAAATCGGTAAGGCGGGGCGCTGTTGGCTCCCCCGCTTACGGGGCGACGGCTAAACATTTCCGGAACAGGCGGTAGTTTTTCGGCCCATCCGATGAAATTCACATTTCACGTTCAAGTTGTTCCGGCATATCCGGAACGCCGGTTTTAACAGTCCGCTGTTCCACATCCACGCGACTGATCGCGACATAGGCCACGAAGACCACAATAAGCAATGTCAATGCAATGCTGACAACCGGCGTGCCATAGCCCAGGCCGCTCATGCTTTGCGGTTTATCAAACCAGTCCGCAAATGACGCACCCAGCGGACGCGTCATGATGTAGGCAAACCAAAATGCCAATACGTCGTTAAACCCCAGCAGCCAGTAGCCGACGCCGGGGATCACGAACAGAATTGTAAATAAAATGCCGGAAATCAGATATCCCAGATGCAGCGTGGCGGCGGTAAAATCTCCGGCGGCGGTTCCCAAAGCAAAAGTTGCCAGCACCGTGGACCAGTAGAACATTTCGCGACGCACGGTATAAATGCTGTGAATTGAAAGTGTGCGCTCCACGCGGTACCACAACATGAGAATCGCTATTACTGCGACCGCGAATACAGATGCGGATAAAAAATACGGCACACCCAAAACAACGTGCGCCACATCCGCCACCATGGTTCCAAAAATACTGACCATGACCACCAGCAGCCAGTATACCCAGGCAATGTAACGCTTTACGCGGAACTGCAACACCACCGCTGCGGCAAATCCCAACGCCCCCATAATAACCGCGGCATACGGATTGATATGAAATACCAGATAATCGGAAGTGGCCTCACCCATCGCGGTGGTCAGAATTTTTATTATCCAGAAATAAATTGTAATTTCCGGCACCTTGGATAATGCCCGGCGCGCTGTTTCGTAGTGGGGCGTACTGCTCATCTTGCTCCTTGCAGTGCAACAACTTAATGGAGGCCAGAAGGCTTATGTTAAAAGCGCCTCGGCCAGTCAGGCTTCCGACAAGCCTGATTTATCCGTACCATATATTTTTACAATCAAAAAGTAAATCAACTCTGTGGCCGCCAACTCTGTGGCCGCCGTCGTCACTACTTGCAGTGGACCGGATGATAATCCGGCGCTGCCAACCAACCACCGGGTTGTCACCACGGTGCTCCATGACGCGATGCGCTCCGAGAGCACCGGATGATAATCCGGTGGTTGATCCAGTGCCGCCAACGGACCAGCCCGTTATCACCACAGTGCTCCATGACGCGACGACGCCCCGAGAGGCCAAAAGTCATCCCGGCGCGCCGGGATCGCGAACCGGCGATTACACGGAAAGCCCTCGGGTTCCGGAGTCCGGGGAGGCGGCGGCGGCGTAGCGGTGCGTTTTGCGCATGTTTCGCGGGGTTTCGTTGAAATAAGCATGAAAAGATGTGCTGAATTGCCGGGGGGAACTGTAGCCGGATTTCTCCGCCACCTGGGCAATGGGCATATCGGAATCCAAAACAAGCTGCCGGGCGGTTTCCATTTGG
>JAKAZF010000071.1 GCA_021826605.1 Planctomycetota bacterium
GGCCTGATCCACCACCGCGCGAATCAACGATTCGCCACCGCGCGGAATCGCCAGGTCCACCAGACCTTCCGCGGTAACCAGCACGCCCACCGCCGCACGATTCGTGGTGGTAATAAGTTGTACCGCATTGGGATCCATTTGCGAATGGATCAGGGCCTCGCGAATAATTTCTGCAATGGCCTGATTGCTGCGGATCGATTCCTTCCCGCCGCGCAGAATGCAGGCATTGCCGCTTTTCAGGCAAAGCGCCGCCGCATCGCTTGTAACATTGGGACGACTTTCATAAATAATGGCTATCACGCCAATCGGAACGCGCCGCTTTTCCACCCGCAGGCCGTTGGGCCGATCATACGCTTCGATCGTTTGTCCAACCGGGTCGGTTTGTCCGGCGATTTCCCGTACACTGACCGCCATGGCGTCAAGCTTTTTTTCCGTCAACGTAAGCCGCGATATCATGGGCAACGCAAGATTGTCATTTTTGGCATCTCGAAGATCGGCCGCATTGGCCTCGAGCAACTCCGCTTTGCGTGCGATAATGCCATCGGCGATCCGCAGCAGGGCGGCATTGCGAACGTTGCCGCTTAAGGTCGCCAATTGTCGCGCGGCCTGCCGGGCCTGCCGGGCCATGGTGAGAATGTCTCGGGTGATATCGGCCAGATCGGTCTGACCGATGTTGGCTGCGCCGGGTTTAAGATCTGAAATTGTTGAGCTTTGCATGGCAACTCCTATGGTTCCTGAACCAAATGTTATTTTAGCATATTTTTCTCCGATGCGCGTGCGATATGATCCCGGCAAAAGGCGGACAGACGCTTGAAATTCCGTTATGCTGCAACTCCGATGCCGGGTAGAATGCGGTTGTATGGAATAATGCCATGAACACACCAATGGAATCGAATCAGCAGAAAAACCCGCTTTCGCCGGAGCAACTGGCGCAAATTGGCGAGGCACGGATGAATGCTTCGCAGATTTTGCGGGCGGCGCTGATTGCACACCGCGAGTTTGTGGGGCTTGTTCTCATGGGAGCGCTGACGGCAATGTTTGCCTGTTACGGAGGCATCAGCGTTTCTTCTCTGATTATGGGACTCTGGATGATTGTGGGCGGAATTATCGAACATCTTGGTGAACAGCGTATTCGACGATTGGACCCCGATGTTTTCAAAATCCTGGTTCGAAATCAGATCTTGCTGGGTATCATGTTTGTGGTAATCAGCGCGTGGTGGATGCTGACAGTTGCAACGGGATCGGATAAGGATTTGGCTGGCACCGGCCAGACTTTGAATAATCTCGGTATTGCCGCCACGCAGATGATGCCACTGGTGAAATTGATGCTGTATGCCGCCTATGGCTCGGTGGGGGTGTTCGGTATTTTCTGGCAGGGGTATCTGGCCTGGTACTACAGCCGCCGCCAAAAGCAATTGATGGAATATATTCAAGAAACGCCCAAATGGATTCTCGATATGCAACAGTCCGGCATTTTAGGATAACAGTTCGCCGGGAATCTCCAGAACCATGTTGTCATACGCCACACGAACATTGTCGGGTAAATCTCGCTCGATATCCTGATGGCTCACATCATGCGACAGGTGCGTAAAATAAGCGCGCCGCGGTTTGAGATCATCAATGATGGCCAGAGCCTGTGAAAAAGACAGATGCGTGGGGTGCGGCCGCGGGCGCAGAGCGTCGATAATTAGTGTATCCAGGTTTCGGAGATTGGCTCGCTCTGCGGCCGGGATATCCGCACAATCGGTGCAGTAGGCAAAGTTGCCAATGCGGAATCCCAACACAGATGCCCGCCCGTGTGGCAGCACAATGGGTTGCCACCGCACGCCAAAAATGTCGTGCGGGCCATCAATGATTTTCGGTTCCAACTCCGGACGGTACACGCCGGCTTGCGTCTGGCGTGTGAATGCATAGCTGAATGCCTGCTGCAGCGTGCGCATGGTGGCTTCGGCGGCATAAACGGGCAGCGGAGATCCCAGGATGGTGTTATAGCGTCGGATATCATCGAGGCCAAAGATATGATCAGCGTGGCCATGCGTAAAAACCACGGCATGAATCAAGTCCACTTTGTTGGCTATCGCCTGAAGCCTCAACTCCGGCGTGGTATCCACCAGAACCGATTTGCCGCCGTAAGAAACCAGAATGCTGCAGCGCGTGCGCTGATCGCGTGTATCCGTACTTAAGCAGACTTGGCAGTGGCATCCGATCATGGGAACTCCAGCCGAGGTGCCTGAGCCAAGTATCACGATTCGTAATGGAGGCATTTGCTTCATAAAGGTAAATGTAAGCGTCATCAAATTTTGAAGCAAGTTGGAAAATGTGCCGATAATTTTCATATCGCCACCGCAATGGCCGGGGATTCTGCCGCCACCCGCAGGAAGCCGGGCCAAAGTGCTGAAAAAAGCGCGTCACCTTCTAATGGTGATGCCGGAGAAGTAATGTTAAGGAGCCTCCTTGATGATTGTAAGGCCTTTTGAGATTATGAGTTTTCTGATCGTGGAAGATGATGTCGGACGTTTGATGGCTCTGGCGGAAGCTTTTACCGAAGCTCGAATCTATAACAAGCTCGTTGGCTTGCCAACTGGAAAGGCCGCTTTGGAATATCTCGGATCAGGAACGCACCATTCGGGGAAAGCCGCGGCCGATGCGCTGATGTTCAGTGATGTCATGTCGGACATTTCATGGCAGGAATTGGTGCGGACAATCAAAGGCAATCCTTTATTTGAACATTTGCGGCTGGTGCTTTTGACGGACAAACCCGTTAAGGAAATTATTTCCGGTGATATGGGCAGCGCGGTGGATTTGATTTTGCCGCGGGAAATCCGTGCCCATGAACTCATGGAAAGTCTGCACAAAATTCCCGGCTCCTGGTGCAGTTTTGTGCGCCCCAGTCCCAATGAGCCGCTCAAGCCCGTGGGGCAAACATCCGGCACTTCAGCATTGCATTCTGATTCCCCAGCTCCCGTAAGTAACTATGACATTGCTGCATCCGCCATGTGAATTCCCGCGAGAAAACCCGTGGAAAAGGCGAGTTGCAGATTATATCCGCCACTGGGCCCGGTCAGGTCCAATACTTCCCCGGCAAGAAAAAGCCGCGGATGAATCCGTGATTCCATGGTGTCCGGATTGACTTCATCAAGCCGCACACCGCCGGCTGTGACCATCGCTTCCTTAAAACCGCGCGTGGCATAAACGGTTAATGCGGTCGCTTTAAGCCGCTCGATGAGTTTCTGAATCTGCCGCGTCGTCAGATTGGCACAGACTTGCCATTGATCGATATCGGTCAAACGGCAAAGCATTTCCGCTAATCGCTGCGGAACAATTTCCGCCAGTTTGGATCGCACCAGTTTCTTGCCCTCGGTGCTGTGCCATTGCCGCAACAGGTTTGCTAAATCCTCATGGCCACGGTGCCGCACAAAATCGATCCGCAGGATTATTTCGGGAAATTTTTCCAGCAGTTCCGCGACGATTTCGGAAATATTCAACACCGCCGGACCGGATAAACCAAAATGCGTGAACATCAGGTCATTGATGCTCGGCTCGGGTTTACCGGTCGCCAGGCGCGGCAGCGGCCCCGGAGCCTCAATGCGCACCGTAACATCCTGTACCGCAAGCCCCTTGAGTTCCGTAATCCAAGGTTCTTTGCACAGCAGCGGCACAATGGCGGGACGGGGGGTAATGATGCGATGGCCCAGGCCCTGCGCAAAGCTGTATCCGTCGCCCGTGGTTCCCATCCGGGTATAGCTTTGCCCGCCAACGGCGATCAGCAGAATCCGGCTTGTGAATAGCCGGCCTGTGCTGGTAATGACATGAAACAATTCACTTGATGCATTCCATGTAACCGTCCCGGCGGCGCACGGTGCGTGAATCTCAACGCCCAATTCGCGCATCCGCTGCACCATGGCATTGACAACGGAACTGGCTTTGTTCGAATCGGGATAAATTTTCCCGTCATGCTCTTCATGCGTGCTTACGCCCTGGCGGGCAAACCAGTCGCGAAGGCCGAGATTATCCATCGCACGCAATGCCGGCGTAAGAAATCGGCCATTGCGTCCAAATTGTCCGATGAGAAAATCGATATCACCCGCATTGGTCAAATTGCATCGCCCGCCCCCGCAAACCAGCACTTTAATTCCCGGTTGCTGGTTTTTTTCCAGCACGGCAATTGGTGGCAGCGCTTGTCCGCGGGCAATAAATGTTTCACCGCAGGCAATAGCCGCCATCATGCCCGCAGCTCCGGCTCCGAGAATAATGATCTCATAAGGCGTGGCGGCTTGCGTCATTGCTTGCGATCCTGTTATGGTTGCGCGCCGGTCGGGCAGTGACTGAAATTGTCGCGCGGGATGGCAAGATCTTCCGGAATGGCCGTGGGTTCGCCTTTTCGGTTAACGCAGGCAATGGTGCTTTCAGCGGTGGTCAGCAGCAGTCGGGACTGCCGATTATACAATTCATAAACATGGTCGATGCGGGCACGGGTTTGTCGATTGATTCGGGTAACAAGCTCCAAATCATCATCGTAACGAATGGGGCGTTTGAAATTGACGCTGATTCGGGCCACGACGAAAATAAATCCCCGGTCTTCCAGATCGCGGTAGGTTATGCCCGACTGGCGTAACAATTCGGTTCGGCCCATTTCAAAATAAGGCAGATAACTGGAGTGGTGCAGATACCCCATGGGATCACATTCCACATAACGCACACGAATGTAAATAATGTTCTGCAGATTCATGCAAGCATTTCCGTATTTTTACTGCTGGTGTGATTATTCAATTCCGGCAAGCCGGTTGCCCGGCTCATTATAAAACAGAAGTCCCAGCTTGTCGGGGTCAACCTGTCCGCGAAAGCGCTCAGTGCCGTCTACGAGGACAACCGGTACGTCTTTTGCATATTTTTCCAGCAATTCCGCATTTCCGGTGATATCAATTTTTTCAATAACCACGGGAACGGATTTGGGCAGTGAAAGCTCAATCGCCTTACATGCCGTATCACAGATCGGACAATGAGGTTTGATATAAATGGTTATGCGATGCATATTGCTTACTCCGCTGTTTTCTCGGATCGTAACTAACCGCAGCCTGCGGGTTTTTCCCGCGTTCTTACTATACCCGTTCCCGCTATGGTTTGCATCAAAAGAGCGTTGTGACAAGCGTTTGCCTTGACGATTCGGCTTGTGGATGATAGCTTCACTGGTGTTAGGGACTCTGTATCTTGAGCCTCACAAAGGACTGTAGGAGGTCATTTATGTTCCCACGGGCAATGAACGCTACTCGTAATATCTCGGTTGGATTGACATTTGCCATGGCATTTGCAGCCGCCGTTTGTGCGGCCGCACCGGCAACCATGCCTGGCACTCCGGCTGCCACCGCGCCGGCGACAACTCCCGCTGCCGCGACCGCTCCGGCTACCGCACCGGCCACAACCGTGCCGGTGCCGGTGGTGCAGACTCCGATGACGCAGCATGCAATCGTCAAAAAGCATGCGAAGCATAAAAAGATCAGCGTTACGTCATTTGTCGGCCAGATCAATGCCACACATGTTAATATCCGCAGTGGCCCGGGATTGGCTTATTATACCATTGGCCAACTTGCCAAGGGAGATTTGATCCAGGTTACCGGCGAGCGCAACGGCTGGTATCGCTTCACGGCTCCCGCTGGAGCGCGTTGTTATATTGCCCGGCAATTTGTAAAGCTCGGTGCCGACGGTTCCACCGGTACGGTCACCGGCAGTTTTGTCAATGTTCGAGCCGCCAGCGCATTAACACCCGCCAGTAACTATGCCGTCGTAGATGTTTTGAACACGGGGGCAACTGTTTCAGTTACCGGGCAAACGCCAAAATATGATATTATTCGTGCGCCCAAGGGCACGGGATTTTATGTGTTAGCGCGATTCGTGGCTCCGGCCCCGGCCGGCAGCACGTATGTGACGCCGGAACTCAAAATGCCGCCGGGCTTCAAGGGACCGGGATTGCCTACCGGCTCAACTCCCGCTGCGGTTGCGGCTGCCACCACCGCAGGTGCGCCGGGAGCCACCGCTGCATCAACGGGAACCAATGTTGCGGCAACGGGCCTTTCTGCCCCGGTTCCGGCTGTTACTACCGGATCGGGAGCCACTTCGGCTGTTGTGCCTGTTCCGCCTCCCGCAACGACCTTGCCTCAAAACGCTACGCCTGCGGCTAATGCAACGAAAGGGGCAACAACCGCTCCAGCCCCTGCCTCAGCGGGAGCCGTTAATATGCCAACGGCTGCACCGGCTGCGGTGAAATTCAGTCCGGATGCGTTCAGTACGTACCAGGAATTAAATCGGCAGATGCAAGCGCAATTCGATAAGCCCATTATGCAGCGTGATTTGCAGCCGCTTTTGTCTGCATTTGAAAAATTGGTCCAGCGCCCCGATATGCCGCAGTCGGTGATCGACGGCAGCGACGCCCGGATCAAGATTCTGAAAAAGCAGATCGCGATTCAAGAAATCGTGGCTTCCTCGGAGAAGCAAAAGCCACTCAACGCGGTGTTGGCACCCTATCAGCAAAAATGGAAACAGTCACAACAAGAACTGGCCAAGGCCGAAGCCAAAGCGCCATATATTGCATATGGGATATTAAAAACCAGCACGGTATTGAAAAATTATGCGCTGGTGGATCCCACCACGGGCCGTGTTGTGGCATACTTGGAGCCAACGTCAAAAATTGACATCTCCAAACTGCTCGGATCATACATTGGCGTAAAGGGTGAAGTAGTCAGCAGCACCGGCGTGGTGGTGCGCGTTATTAAAGTCACGGCGGCTACCATGTTCTCCGAGCCGGTATCGCAGTAACTATCATTCCGCCATGAAGCAATGATAATTGGTGCATCGCGGGAGAATCATCGGATGTAAACACAGGCGGTTGTGGAAAAGGTTAAACAGATCATGGCTCACGGCGATATTCTTTTTCCGTTGTTGGATGCGTTTAAAATTGAATTGCCCTCCTGGGGGTTTGCCGATACCGGAACACGGTTCGGAAAATTCTTTCAGGATTCCGCCGCCGGCGACATTGAAGAGAAACTCGCTGATGCCGGGCATGTGCATAAACTCACCGGTTCATGCCCCACGGTGGCTGTGCATGTACTTTGGGATTTCAAGAAGAATCAGGATGCCACGGAGGTGGCCGCTCTGGCCAGACGGCATGGCGTATCAATCGGTTCCATCAATCCGAATGTGTTTCAAAATCAGGAATATAAATGGGGCAGCATTACCAATCGGTCGCAGTCCATTCGACTGGCCGCCACAGAACACATTCTTGATTCCGTCAAGATTGGCCGGGCGGTGGGAAGTCAATATTTATCGCTGTGGTTTGCCGATGGAATCAATTACCCCGGGCAATCCGATATCATTGCCCGCAAACATTGGGCGAGTGACGCACTGAAGCAGATTCATGCCGCTATGCCGCATGACATGACCATGCTGGTGGAATATAAACCTTTCGAGCCGGCGTTTTATGCTACGGATATCGCGGACTGGGGCATGGCATCACATTTCGCCCGTTCCGCCGGTCCGCGAGCCAAAGTGCTGGTCGATACCGGACATCATTATCAGGCCACCAACATTGAACAAATTGTGGCTTGGTTGTTGGACGAAAACCTGCTCGGCGGCTTTCATTTCAACGATCGCAAATATGCCGATGATGATTTGACCATGGGGTCTATTGATCCATATCAGATTTTCCGGATATTTCATGAAATAGAAAATCATCGTTTCCGAACCGGGCAACTTCCGCCGATCGCCTATATGGTGGACCAGAGCCATAATCTGAAACCCAAGATCGAAGCGATGATTCAAACCGTTGATATAGCTCAACAACTGTACGCCAAGGCATGCCTGGTTGACCGCCGGGCACTGGCACAGTCGCAAGCCCGTGAAGATCTGGTGCAAAGCGAAAATATTTTGCGTTCCGCCTTCTTAACCGATGTTCGTCCTGTTCTCGCGGATTGGCGCAAAGCCCGGAATCTTCCCGCCGATCCCCTGGAGGCGCATCGTAGCAGCGGGTATGAAACCAGAATCGCCGCGGAACGCCGCAAAAAGTATGGTTCCAAAGGCGGCGGTGGCTACGCCTGATGCAATTACGCGGAGAATTCACCATGCCTGAAAGTATATCGTCGAAGCAGCTTTTCAGGCATTGGCCCGCTAAAACTTGGCGACGTTTTGCAGTCGCGGCATGTGGCATATGTTGTGCGGCTTTTCTGGGCGGTGCCGCGTTCTTTCTATTTCCACCTGGCAATGTGTCCGGCGGTCCCTCAATGAACGTCGCGGCGTTAGCACTGGCGTTAGCCGCCACGCTCAGCGGTGGGGCGGGGATTTTCGGTTTGAATCGTTATGCGGACCTCAACGCGGATGATTCATTTATCGCGTTGTGGACCAATTTATTGTGCCGGGTCATGGCCATGGTGCAACTGGTATCGTTCGCGGCGGTACTGGTCTGGATGATTCTGCACTATATCGGTCTGCCCGCGGTGTACCATTTTCATCACTGAATATATTTAGATGTTGATATAAATATTTAAGCATGTGTTAGCATTGCGCATGGATCGCGTTATTGTGTTGTTAGCTTTTTGCTAATGCTCGAGTTTATCAAATCTTCAGCGCGCTCTTCATGAACTCTTAACAAAACTCCTCATAATGACCCACTCTTCGTGGTTGTGTCGCGGCGGAATCGCCAATCGCCGCCGCGGTGTTTTGTTAGTCTCTTTTTAAGGAGAACAGGTTATGGAAGCATGGATCGGCAGGATGTCCAATCATTTGAGCAAACGGGCCTTTGCGGCCGCGCTGCTGGCGGGAGCAAGTCTGGCTGGAACGGCCATGGGAGCAACAGGGACCACCGCTCCGGCCACCACCAGTACGATGACCCCCGCGCAGGTGCAGGCGGAACTTCAGTCGCTGCAGGCCCAGGTCGCGGCGCTGAAAGCCAAGGAACAGAAAACCAGCGACAGCGTGGAAAGTGCCGAACAGGTTAAGGCGATTGTTCAGGAAGTACTCAAAAACTCCAAATCTCAATCTCAATATATGGATAACCAGCTTCAGGCTGGCTACGACGGTGGATTTTTCATTCGTACTCCGAATAAGGCATTCGATCTCACCATCAACGGCTATTTGCAGTTTCGTTACAGCTACGCCGGGGCCGAAGGACAAAAGCCCTATACCAACTACAACACCAGCGGATTTAATTTTCGCCGGGCACGACTGATCCTGTCCGGAAATGTG
>JAKAZF010000072.1 GCA_021826605.1 Planctomycetota bacterium
TGGACTCTCCGCCGCCGGCGCGTCATCATTCGGCCCGACGGCCGGCTGATCCGATCGGCACACCGCCCAAAGCGGAAAATACCACGATTGTTCCGCCATCCTCAATGCCGGAACCACTTTCCGCCCGGCCCGCGGATTCCGATACTACCCCGCCCGGAGATGCTCCTGAGCAGGAACTGGATGTCATGGACGGCGAAGAGCCGTCAGCCAAAGCGGTTGCCCGGAAGAAAGGTCCGCCCCGGATCATGCTGGTGAACGTCGCGGATTCCGAAGAGGTTCGCATCGCCATTGTGCGTCAGGGTGTGCTGGAAGAACTTTACACCGAGCGTGCCAGTCACGATTTGCATGTGGGCAATATCTACAAAGGTCGGGTAACGAATGTGGAACCCAGCATACAGGCTGCGTTTATTGATTTCGGAATCGGAAAAAACGGATTTCTGCACATCAGTGATTTGCATCCGCAATATTTTCCGCAGCACCATAAATCTACCGCAAAAATGCACGCCGCCGGCGCTAAAAAAGCCGATGCTTCGGAACTCTCTGAAGGGCAACATCCTGCGGAGCCGGATTCCGCCGCCAACTTTGAAGAAATGGGTGGTGAAATTGACGAGCTTTTTGATGAAGATGCGGAATTACAGGTGGATAATGATCATATCGCCCCGATGGAACGCGTGGGGCGTAAAACGCCGCGCCATTCCCGGCCGCCAATTCAGCAATGCCTGCGCCGCGGGCAGGAGATCATCGTACAGGTGACCAAAGAAGGCATCGGCACAAAAGGTCCAACGCTGACCAGTTATATCAGCGTGCCGGGTCGCTATTTGGTCATGATGCCCGGCATGAGCGCATTGGGTGTTTCCAGAAAAATCGCCGATGATGAACAGCGCCGCGCCATGAAACGCCTGCTACGGGAGCTTAATCCGCCGGAGAATCTGGGCTTTATTATCCGCACGGCCGGCATGGACCGCACCGCTCGTGAATTACAGCAGGATCTGCATTTTCTGGTGCGAATCTGGAAGCGTATTACCCACCGGCTTGATACCCAGCGCACGCCTGCATTGCTTTACGAGGAAAGTGACCTGGTTATCCGCAGCATTCGGGATTTAGCGGTGCAGGAAATGGACCGTATCGTCGTGGATGATGCGGATGTGGCCGAGCGCGTTCGTGATTTTCTCACCATCGCCAGTCCGGATTCCAGCATGGTTGAATTGTATCAGGATCCCATGCCGCTTTTTATCCGGTACGGGGTCGAACGGGAAATAGAAAAAATCAACAGCCGCCGCGTGGAAATGGCGAACGGCGGTTCCCTGGTGATTGATTCCACCGAGGCGCTGGTGGCTGTGGATGTTAACTCCGGGCGCTACCGTGAACAACGTGATGCGGAACTGACCGCATACAATATCAACAAAGATGCCATCGGCGATTTGTGCCGGCAACTGCGCCTGCGTGATTTGGGCGGTGTGATCGTCATCGATTTTATTGATATGCGGGAAGACCGGCATAAGCGGGAAATTGAGCGCCTGTTGCGTGATGAGTTGCGCAATGATCGCGCTAAAACCAAAGTACTTCGCATGAGTCAATTCTGCATGATTGAAATGACGCGCCAGCGCGTTAAACCAAGCTTGAAACGCGGCATCTATCAGGACTGCCCCCATTGTCGCGGTGCCGCCCTGATTAAAACACCCGAAAGTGTCACCCTGGATGTGATGCGTCGTCTGGCCGCTGCCACCCTGCATAAGGACATCGCCCGGATTGAGTTAAAAGTCTATCCGACGGTGGCCGCTTACCTGCTGAATAAAAAGCGCCGCGAGCTGGTGGCCATGGAAGACCGCACCGAGAAAAAGATTATCATAACACCGGACGCGGCATTGCCGGATGATTCGGTACTTATTGAGGCCTACGACATTCGCGGAAACCTGATCAATATTGCCACGTGAAGGGCCTATTGGGCGGACCTTACTCCGCGTCCGACTGATCCACGCGCTTAATGTTCGCCCCCAGCGCGTTCAGGCGTTCTTCAATTTTTTCGTAGCCACGGTCAATATGATATACACGATTGATGGTGGTTGTGCCGCGGGCGGCCAGACCGGCCAATACCAGAGCGGCCGAAGCACGCAGATCACTGGCCATCACGGGTGCTCCGATAAGCTGCTGTTCACCTTCAATGATGACCGTGGCCCCCTCGCGGTGCATCCGTGCGCCCAGGCGTGTCAACTCGGCCACGTGCATGAAGCGATCAGGAAAAATTTTCTCGGAAACGATGCTGTTACCGTTAGCGATGGCCAACAACGCCATAAATTGCGCCTGAAGGTCGGTGGGAAAACCCGGATATGGTTGCGTGGTGATAATGGCCGCTTCTAATCTGCGAGCCGATGCCACCGTCACACCCTGGCTGCTTTTTTCCACAATAACACCAATGCTGCGCAGCTTATCCACCGCCGCCATTAAATGGTCAATCCGGACGTTATCAAGATTTAACTCGCCGTTGGAAATCGCCGCCGCCACCATAAAAGTGCCGGCTTCAATGCGATCGGGAATGATGCGGTGTTCAGCGCCGTGCAGTGCCGGAACCCCCTGCACGACAATGCGCGGTGTGCCCTGCCCGGCTATTTTGGCACCCATGCTGGTGAGATAATCCGCCAGGTCCACAATTTCCGGTTCACAGGCGGCACATTCAATGACCGTGGTGCCCAGGGCCAGCGTTGCGGCGCTCATGACATTGGCCGTGCCTAAAACAGTCGAGCCAAAATTTCCACCAAGAAATACTTCGGCACCATGTAATTTGTCGGCATGGGCGATAATATCGCCGCCGTCTAACTCGATGGTTGCCCCCAAGGCCCTCAGCCCGCGCAAATGTATATCCACGGGGCGGTCACCAATGGCGCAGCCACCGGGCATCGATACGCGCACATGGCCGCGTTTTGCCAGCAGCGGCCCCAGCACGCAAATACTGGCCCGCATTTTCCGCACGACATCATACGGCGCGTGGGAGCACTTTTCGTCGACGACTTCGATTTCCAGTTTACCATCGGCTTGTCGCTCCGCGCGGCAGCCCAGAAGTTTGAGCAATTCAATCTGACTGCGGATGTCCTGCAGATTTGGGATATCGGCAATAACCGATGGACCATCCGCCAGCAGAGCCGCTGCCATGACCGGCAACGCCGCATTTTTAGAACCGGCAATCCGCAGGGTTCCGCGCAGGCGCGCACCACCTTCAATGACAAATGAATCCATAGTGCAAATCCTCCATGATTTGTATCCAGCCGATGCAGGGGCTTCCGCAGGCATCCTGATCCATCAGACTCATGCGGAGAAATTATACCGCGCGTTATTTTAACGCGATATGGCGCACGAATGATTTTTTTCCTTTATTGGCTCGTGTGGCGTGATCCACGCGCAATAACTCACGCGCAATAATTCCTCTTGTCGTAGCCATTATTTCGTCTATCATAAGCGGAAACGAGAGGCGGTCATCACTATGCGTCGTGGGAAGGACTTTTTGAAGTTTATCGCGGGGCTGCAGGTGCCTTGCGGCAGCCACATGCTGTACGTCGCGCTGTTTAGCGTGGTGTTATGTCTGCCGATCATTGTCCGCAGTCAAAGCTTGATTTCCAACGCGGTGGCCGCCAAGCCGCTCGAGGCTTTGGCCCATCGCCACGCGGCCATTATCACCATCACCGGTTCGATTGATCGTATCACGCGGGTCAGTGTGCAACGGCGTATAACAACCGCGTTGAAGCATAAAAGTTCAATCCTGATATTCCAAATCAATTCACGCACCGGGCAACTGGGCGAGGCTCTAAAAATTGCCGCGTTAATCCGGCATTCCCACGTGGCCACGGTCGCGTGGGTCAACCGGGCGGCGGTCGGGCCTGCCGCAGTGATCGCGGCGGCATGTACGCAGGTCATCATGTCCAGTAATTCCGCATGGGGGGATGGACAAAGCTTCGCTCTTGGCGGCGCGGCTGCGGTGAAAATCGCCGCGGATCCAATGGCCGAAGTGCCATCGCCGGCGCTTAAGTCTTTACAGATGGACCATGCCTATCATCCTGAGCTGATTCTTGCGGGTATGATGGATCGGCAAGTGAAAATTGAGGCGGTGGTGAATAAAATCACGGGAGAAACACGTTTTGTCACGCCGCAGGACCGCGTGAAATTAATGGCTATGACGACGGCTCTGCCAGGCCATGCCGCAGTTCACCCCTGGGTGTACATGAAGCAGGTCAAGCCTGCCGGCACACTGCTGACGCTGGGCGCACGGGAGGCGGTGCAGATGGGTGCCGCGTCAGCGGTCATTCATGCGCCGGAAAGTCTGCCGGCGATGCTGAATATCACCGAGCCAAAAATCCCTGTGCTGCGCCTGGATTTTCTGGAAAAGGCGGCGCGGTTCTGTTCGTTTTTCGAAGTCCGATTTTTTCTCCTGATTATTATGCTGGTCTGCGGGTACGTGGAATTCAGCCATCCGGGCCTGCTGATTCCCGCGTTGATCGGGTTGGCGGCCTTGGCGCTATTTCTTGGCGGACCCATGCTCACGGGTCTGGCCAATTGGTGGGAAGCCGGCATTATTTTTCTGGGAATTGTGATTATCGCCTTTGATTTTATTCATTTTGGCGGCTTGGGGCTGCTGGCCATTCCGGGATTTATTCTGGCGGTTATCGGAATGATTGCGTCGTTTGTTCCCATGGGTGCCTCGGCGGCGGGAGCGGCAGAAGCCTTTCAAACCGGCCTGGGCGTGGTAACTTTGGCCATCATTGCGGCGGGATTGATCATCGCATTATTGATCAGGTACCTGGACATTACGCCGGGCTTTCGGCGCTTGCAATTAAAGCCGGTAACAGCGTCGCAGCGCCACGACACGTCACCTGATTCGCTTGGCGATCTGTTGTTTGTCGGAGCGGTCGGGCGGGCTGTCTCCGAATTGCGACCATCGGGGAAAGCGCGGTTTGATGATCATCTGGTGACAGTGGTTTCACGCAATGAATTTATCGCACCCGAGTTGCCGGTGGAGATCGTGGAAATACGGGAAAATCAGATTATTGTGCAAAAAATATCGGATGACGGCGCACCGCTCGAAGCAGCGCTTCAGGATTGAATTGTGATGAATTTCGACCTTCTATCGGCCTGCATTCTCCTGTTTGTCGGTGGCTTTGTCTGTCTGCTGGCGGAACTGGTTGTTCCGGCGCATGGCTTTATGGCCATTCTATCGGCGACGTTTGCCATCTCCGGAATCATTCTTAGTTTTATTGTCGGGCCGTCGTTCGGCATAATTTGCGCAGTGGCTCTGCTGGTACTGACGCCATTGGTGATAACCGGGTTTGTCAAATATTATCCCCACAGCCCGGTGGGGCGCCGGGTGCTGTTGCGTGGGCCCAATCCGCAGCAGGTCAATTCTGTTTCCAAAGATCAGCAGACTGAATTAACCGCTCTGATCGGCCGCACCGGTTATGCGGTGACCACTCTGCGTCCATCCGGAACGGGCCTGATCGACAACCACCGCATCGCGTGTATAAGCGAAGGCCCGATTATTGAGAAAGGCGCTCCGGTTCGCGCTGTAGCCGTTTCCGGTGGGCAACTGGTGGTACAGACGATTGAGCACTCAACGAGTGCCTGCTCATCGTAGCGCGCTATTAACGCATCCCGTGAGATTATGTTCGCCGGGCGTACGGCGCTGCGAAGGTGGTCCATTCTGATCAGCCTTTGCGAACTTTTCCCGGCGTGGTGTGCAATTCCCTGCGAAAGGCGGTTGCCATATGCGTGGGCGAGGTAAAACCTGCGGCCTGGGCAATGCGTTTAATGGGAAGGTGCGTATTTTCCAGCATGAGTTTAGCCCGGGAAATTCGGCATTCCGTCAGCTCCTTAAGGGCACTTTGGTGATGCGACTTGAAATGGCGCTCCAGAGTTCTCCGCGTAACGCCAAGCCGCCGGGCTATAAGCGTTACAGACAGGTTTCGATGGCTGTGATTCCAAATCATTTCCAGGGCTTTGTGAATCAAAACATCACCGGTGTGTATGCCGGCTTGTTGTTCATTATCCAACGCCGATGCGGCCCCTGCGGAGGTGAGGTCTGAAATTAATTCAGCCAGAAGTCCGAGAGCCGCAAATGACGCGGATAGCGAATTCTCCGGCGTATGGATGGCGACGCTCAATATTTCCGCCAGTGCTGCCAAGGCAACCTGCGTCCGTCGCACCGGTTGTATGGCGGTGGCCGCGCTCAAGATGCCGGCCTCCTGCCATCGGTGAGGAATAGTTCCATTAAATGAAATCCAGTAGTCGGCCCAACCTTTAGCTTGATCGGGCCGATAGCGGTGCCAAACATCAGGAAGCAGAAAAATTACGGTTCCAGGCCGGAGCGGGACTAAGCCGGTCGCGTGAGATTCAAACTCACCCCGGCCGGAAAAAATAAACACCAACTGGTATTCCGGGAGAATTCGGCCGGCATTCCAGTTGAAATCGTACATATCAGGATGCGTGGGAATTGGATACGGTTGGTTGGCCCCGACATGCTCGACACCCGCACCCGTAAGGTAAAAGCCCGTGGCGATGGCATGAGCGCTGACGGGGAAATACCCGAATTGCGTGTCGCTTTTCATGTAGAAATACCCTCCTTCATGGTGCCATTCCCCTACTAATATATTTAATTCAGGCATTTTTATCAAGGCAAAGGAATGTCGCTAAACCCGCGTTTATTTCAAAACAAAGGTGTCAGGTACCTTTATTTGCGGGCCGGGGCACTGGAAAATGTGCTGGGTGGGGACTGCAAGGGATGTACTGATCATTTCGGTAACTTAAAATCTTTTTTAGTCCCGAGTTGGAGATCGGTCACGGTCGACCGTTGACTGGCGAAGGCTTACCCGATGCGCTTGAAGCGTATCGTGCCACGCCGTGCCAAGCCGCTTTTCAATTTGGCTTGCTTGCCCCATGATGGCGAATATGAAAAGCGGGCATCCGTTTATTCGAAATCGAGGTTGTTTGAATGGCTGGTTGCAAACTCACGGTTCACAGTTTCTATGCCGATAGCAACCTTCATCCACTGCGTCTGCTAAGCGTGTTGGCGGCACAACACGGGGACATCGCGATGTTGCATAGCGGACAGGGGGGCCATGCGGTTTTTGCGGTCCACTCGCTTTCCAGTGTGTGTGTGGCTGCGCAAGACGGGCAAATTAAATTGCACTGTACAGGGTTGGCGGCGGGCGGCGAAGCGGCTCAAAACCACACCACGACGCCGGCCACGGCTTGGCAGCGCTGGCAGGATACTATTGGCGAGATTTCATTTTCCGGTGCGCTGCCGGATCGTGTGGGATGGCTGGGTTGGTTCAGTTATGAAGCCGGCGTCATGGCGGAATTGCCGCAGTTGTATGATCTGTCGTCAACGGATATTCCGCTGGCGCACTGGCAACTCTTTGAGCGCTATTTTGTTTTTGATGCGGCCAGGCAGCAATGGCTTCTGGTGGCGCTGCACCCGAATTCCGGCGAAGCGGAAACTGTCATGGGGCACATGCAATGCCAATTCCGCGCGGCAAACACCTGCGTTCAACCCTTGTGCGCGCCGGCTCAAGCAACAGGCGTGCAATACCCGGATCGTGTCGCATTCAAGGCGGCTGTGCACCGATGCCAGGAATATATTGCCGCCGGGGATATATATCAGGCCAATATATCCGCACTCTGGACCGCCCGCGTGGCCGAGCCGGGATATCAGATTTTCAGGCGGCTGGTGGAAAAAAACCCCGCACAGTATGCCGCGTTTTTACGGTATGGGGAGCATGAAATTCTTTGCGCCTCGCCGGAGTTATTTCTGCAACGCACCGGAGAATTACTGGAAACACGCCCCATCAAAGGCACCCGCCCGCGCGTATGCGACGATCCTGTTGCCGATCAGCAACGCTGTGGTGAACTGCTGCACAGCGAAAAAGACCGCTCCGAATTAGCGATGATTGTGGATTTACTGCGCAATGATCTGGGGCGCGTGTGCACCAGCGTGCGCGTGGAAAAGAGCCGGGAAGTCCAAAAATTGCCCACACTATGGCATACGCACGGAGTTATCACAGGTATATTACAGCAACAGGAAAGTACCTGGAGTCGGATCATCACCGCGCTGTGCCCGGGCGGTTCAATTACCGGTGTGCCAAAAATCAGAGCTATGGAGATTATCCATGAATTGGAACACCATCCGCGGGGAATATACTGCGGCAATATCGGATGGATCAGCCCCAGCGGTGACGGCACATTAAATATAGCCATCCGCACCATTCATATTTTTAATGGTATTGCGAAATTCCGTTCCGGTGCCGGCATAACCGCGGACAGCAATGCCGATGAAGAACACGCAGAAATCATGGCCAAAGCGTCCGCGCTGCTGCGGGCGTTAACAGAGGAGATGTTATGAAGCAAAAGCGCGTACCGGAAATTATGGATTCGCCGGAAATATCGCCGGAAATTCACCACCGTGCTTTGGCGGCTTTGGAGCGCATTAATAAGTGGAGTGACAGTGCAGGAATTGTGTGGCGTGAAATTCAATCGATGGGTGAAAACAGTGGGATGTTGCGCGTATTAGATGTCGCCACGGGCGGGGGGGATGTCCCGATTGCCCTGTGGAAGTTGGCGGATCGGGCCGGTGTAAAATTGCAGATTGCCGGATGTGATAAAAGCCCGACCGCCATTGCACATGCCAAAGCCAATGCAGAAAAGCAGGGTGCTTCCATTGACTGGTTTACCTGGGATCTTTTCACGGACCCGGTTCCGCAGGGCTATGATATTGTTGTGAGTTCTTTGTTTATGCACCATCTGGATTCTGCACAGGCCGTTGCGTTCTTGAAAAAGTTGGCCGGGGGAGCCGGGCAGCGGTTGATTGTCAATGATCTGCGGCGTTCTACCGCCGGGTGGCTACTGGCCTTAGGTGCCGCCTGTGTGCTGGGCTCGCATGTGGTGTGCGTAGATGGCCCAAGATCGGTCCGGGCAGCGTACACCATAGCGGAAAGTGCCGGCCTGGCGGCGCAGGCGGGGTTGACGGATGTCAAAATTGAACCGCGTTTCCCATTTCGCTTTGTCTTGACCTGGAGTCGGAAATGAGTTGCTTGTCTGCGCCCGGGCACGCAGAGGCCCTGTGGGACGTCCTGGTGGTGGGGGCCGGCGTGGCAGGAGCTATGGCGGCTTATGGTGCCGCGCGGAGCGGATTAAGCGTCACGGTGACCGAGAAT